>CAZXRM010000018.1:0-1300 GCA_964642595.1 uncultured bacterium | reverse complement strand
TCCCAGTTTATCAACAATATCGCCAAACCAACCACCGGTGATTGCACCGGCAATAATCGTAAAGCCACCGCAAATCGCAAGTAATTTTAAGAAATTTCCGGCTGCTTTCATCTTCTTTAACAATATCAAAGAAAGCACCAGTAAAATTATTCCATAACCAGCGTCAGTCAGACATAACGCAAAAAATATCGCAAAGAATGGTGCTAATAATGGAGTCGGGTCAAGTTCAACCGGTTTCGGCATAGTATATAAATCAAGAATAATTTCAAATGGCTTAAAAATACTCTTATTTTCCAATGCGACCGGTGGTTCTTCATCTTGCTTTAACTCTACGGGTATGATGATTGCAGTCTTAAATGCACTTACGGCTTTTTCTAATTTACTAAAATCTTTCTTCTTTATCCAGCCTTCAATAAATACAACTTCATTCGTTGTAAATAAATTTGGTTTCACTTGTTCCTGTATTTGTAAATTATTGTAATAATCTGAAAGCACCTGCAGTTTAGTAAGTTCGGATAATAAACCTGATGCATGTTTAGTCAAAGATTCGATTTCCTGTTTTATATTCTGTTGTTGTTGAGTTTTACTATTAATTATATCTTGTGGAGTTCCCTGAAACTTGCTTAAATCAATTATCTCGAATTTCTGTAATTCTTGTTTGATTTTTTCACGGATATTTTTTGGATAAGCAATTATGCAATAATTGATTTCTTTATCCTGGTTTATGATTTCAATTTGTGCTGGGTAATCTTTCAGTATTTCTTGAGTCTGCTTTAATGCTTCCTGAGTCGTAAATGAACCAAGAATGATTTCTGTATTCGTTGATTGATAAATATCATCAAGATTATATTTTAATTTTTGCCATGGTATCAGTAATGTAATCTCAGATTCGTTTATTTTCTGTTGACTTGCTAAGATTGATAATTTCTGATGGATACTTTTTACATTGTCAATTGTATCAGATAAATTATATTTGTGAGTTAGATTGTCAAACTCACTTTTTTCTAAGGTTGGTTTTTCCGGTGCCAGACCAGCCAGAAATCCCTGTTTTTTCTTAAAGGTACTTAAATACTCGATTGCTGAAGTAATCTCGTCCAGAATATCCTTGGCAGAAGATTCAAGCGTAGTTTCCTGAATAGGTTCGGATGTTGTAATATGTAAAACACCCAATTCTTGTAATCGGTCAATAAATGCTTTTTCTTCTGATTTGTGAATAGCAATCAGGATTTTCTGAACTGGTGCAACTGCCATTAGATTACTTTTTTATTTCCTTTGTTATATGTTCAACAATGATATTAAC
>CAZXRM010000017.1:11870-14231 GCA_964642595.1 uncultured bacterium | reverse complement strand
TTGCCGATTCCGCCGATTGCTGGATTACACGACATCAGACCGATTGTATCAATGTTCATTGTCAGTAATAAAGTACGGCAGCCCATTCGGGCAGAAGCGAGCGAAGCTTCAATGCCTGCGTGTCCCCCACCGACCACAATCACATCATACTTAATCATACGCTTATTTTATATTCGATTTATCAAAAGTCAATCGTTTAAGATTGACTAATTATATTTATATCCGGGACTGCTTAAAGTGTGATTGTAACTGGCTGTGTTAATTAATTATACTTTTGATTTTTGCTGATATTTCACCAATCTCGATTTCATACGCGCCGCGGTTTTTTTATGGATAATACCCTTTTGTGCGGCTTTATCAACTATTTTCTGAAACTTGGGTAAAGATTTCAGGAATTCATCTTTTCCTTTTGTGCTTCTTAAGTCTTTTAATAATTTCTTGACTTTTTGTTTCTTTTGACGGTTAGTAATCCGCCTTTTTGCTGACTGGCGAACACTTTTTATTGCCGATGCAGTTCTTTTTGCCAATTTGCCTCCAAATCTATTTTATTAATTATTATTTCCTTTTCAATATGCCGGGGGGCGGAATCGAACCGCCCACACCGGGATTTTCAGTCCCGTGCTCTACCAACTGAGCTACCCCGGCTAAAAAATAATTGTATAAGAAAATTGGTCTTTGTCAATATACTAATTAAATTACTTTTTAAATTACTTTAGTCTTATTTATTAATCGTCGCTGAACAATATTCCCAGGCATCTTGAATAATAGTTTTTAACTCTGATTTTTTCGGTTTAAATTTAAGCTCTTTTTTAATTTTATCGGCAAATGCGATTAGCATCGGCGCATCACCCGCCCGTTTCGGTCCGAACTTATAATTAATTTTACACTGCGTGACCGCTCGTGCTGTATCAAATACCTGTTTATTAGAATACCCCTTGCCCCTGCCGACATTATAAATATTTATTTCCTTGAACCCTTTTTCCATTGCGGAAATATGAGCTTGTGCAATGTCATACAAATGAATATAATCCCTGACACAAGTGCCGTCTTCAGTTTTATAATCATCTCCATATATTGTAAATATTTGTTGGGAACGGACCGATTTAAGGATTAACGGAATGATGTGCGTTTCCGGTTCGTGATTTTCACCCCATTTTCTTTCAGGTGTTATGTAAGCACCAGCCGCATTAAAATATCGTAAAATAACACAATCTATTAATCCCGCTTTCGCGTACTCCTGAAGAATCATTTCAAATATCATTTTCGTTTGACCATAAGGATTTATTGGTTTTAAAGGTGCAGTTTCCACAATCGGCACTTTATCGGGCATGCCGTAAACCGCAGCCGAAGATGAATATATAATCTTACGGCAGTTACTACAATCAATCATTGTCTTTAATAAGTTTATACCCGCAAGAACATTATTATAAAAATACTTTTTCGGATTTTGTACAGACTCTTCAACTCTAATATATGCCGCAAAATGAATTACGCAGTCAAAACTATATTTTCTAAATAATTTTTGCAATAGTTGTTTATTATTAATATCTCCTTTGACGAATATCGCTCCTTGCGGAATTGCTCTAATCTTCCCGGATGATAAATTATCAATAACTACAACCTGATGTCTATTATCCAGTAATAATTTAGTCGTAACCGAACCGATATAACCCGCGCCGCCGGTTACAAGAATATTTTTCGACTTTTCCATAATAGAGATAATAATAAAATATCTGAATAAATCAATAACTGCTGTTTTTCATCCTTGACAATTGCTTAACAATCAGTAAAAATATGATTAATGACCAAACCGCAAGCACGCAAACAGATTGAAAAACTCAAGAAAGAAATAAATTACCACAATTACCGATATTATGTTCTAAATGACCCGGTCATCTCTGATTTTGAATATGACAAATTATTGAAAAAACTCATTGAATTAGAGAAAACCTGTCCGGATTTCATAACTCCTGATTCACCATCACAACGGGTTGGCGGAGAACCAATCAAAGAATTTAAACAGGTTGCGCACTCGCCTTTAATGCTCAGTCTTGATAATACTTATTCGTATGATGAATTAAAAGAATTCGATATTCGTATAAAAAAGACGCTCGATAATTATAAGTATATTGTCGAGCAAAAGATTGATGGCGTCGCAGTTTCCTTAAAATACAAAAACGGTCTTTTTATTCAGGGTGCGACCCGCGGTGATGGTGCAACCGGTGATGATGTTACAATTAACTTAAAAACAATCCGCTCCATTCCGTTAAACATTTTGTCATCTGCCAAATTATCTACTGAATTTGAAATCCGAGGTGAAGTATTTTTAACTAAACTCCAGTTCCAAAAACTAAACAACGA
>CAZXRM010000017.1:0-11770 GCA_964642595.1 uncultured bacterium | reverse complement strand
GCTTCCTGCCCGGCTCAAATCAAAGGCAGATTACTATTATTTGCCTGTCGCTCGGCAATGGATATTAATGGTCTGGGTTTTGCATTAGTGGAAATGTTAGTTGATAAAAAACTGGTATGTGACTTTGCTGATATTTATTCTTTAAAATTTGAGGATTTGATTAACCTGGAACGAATGGGTGAAAAATCGGTTAATAATCTTTTGCAGGCAATTCAAGAAAGTAAAAAAAGACCGTATAATCGGGTTCTTTTTGCTCTGGGCATCCGGCATATCGGCATACATACTTCACGACTTCTAGTCTCATCATTTCCGTCAATTGATAAATTATGCAATGCCCAACAAGAAGATATTGCCAATGTAATGGGCATTGGTCCGATTGTTGCTGAGAGCGTCCGAAATTTCTTTGATGATAAGGAAAATCTGCAATTAATTGAACGACTGAAAAGAGCTGGATTGAATTTTTCAGAAGATGCAATTGACAAAAAAGAAAAACCTTTTGCGGGTAAGACATTTGTTTTGACTGGCACGTTGAAAAATTATACCCGCGAGCAGGCAACCGAACTAATTATTGAACTCGGCGGTAATGTCTCTTCTTCGGTCTCGAAAAAGACGAGTTATGTTTTGGTCGGTGATGAGCCCGGCTCAAAATTGAATAAAGCCCAAAAACTTAATGTGAAAATTATCAATGAACAAGAATTTAGTAAAATGATTAAGAAAAAATGAAAGAAGTTTTATTTATCTTTCAAATAATGATTACCTTTTTCGGCATTATGTTTTTTCTTAATTGCGCGGGTCCGAATACAAAGAGACTTAACTCATACGCTGCGGAACGCAAAGATATGGTTAAAAACCAGATTGAAGCACGCGGCGTCTCGGATAAAAAAGTATTATCCGCAATGGAGAAAGTCCCGCGCCATTTGTTTGTTTCCGAACAATATCGCACTGAAGCGTATCGCGATTATCCCTTGCCGATAGGTGAAGGACAGACCATTTCCCAGCCGTATATCGTTGCAATAATGACCGAACTTGCTAAACTTAAAGGCGATGAAAAAGTTCTGGAAATTGGCACCGGCTCTGGTTATCAGGCTGCCGTATTGTCTTTATTGTGTCGAGAAGTATATTCCATTGAATATATTGAATCTTTGGCAAAAACTGCTGGGCAAAAATTAAAAGAATTGGGATATAAAAATGTTTATGTTAAAAATGGTGATGGTTTTATCGGCTGGACTGAAGCCGCGCCGTTCGATGTAATTATCATAACCTGCGCTCTCCCCTATATTCCTGACTCGCTGGTTCGTCAACTGAAGGAACAAGGCCGAATTGTTGCGCCAATCGGTGAAGAATATGAAACTCAGATTCTGACCATCTTTGAAAAAACTGATAATAAACTGAATGAAAAAGAATATGAACCGGTCCGCTTTGTGCCAATGAAAGGCGAGATTAAAAAAGAATGAAACTGACGATTATACGGAAAACTTTTTACCACGAATATCACAAATTTTGCTAATAACACGAATGAAAAATAATTATAATATTCGTGAAATTCATTTTATTCGTGTTAAATCGTGGCTAATATGAAATTTCAGTCAGGTCCGGAAACCGAAATTCAATTCTTAAAAGGCATTGGTCCGAAACGAGCATTGCTTTTGAATAAAATCGGAGTCCAGACCATCAATGACTTGTTATTTTTGGTTCCGCGCCGCTATATTGACCGAACCCAACTCGTAAAAATCCGAGACTTGAATATTGATGCGGACGGCACAACCAGTGGTAAAATTATTGCTGCTGGCACACGACGCACAAAAAATAAAGGTGATTTGGTGCGCATTGTCGTGTCTGATGAAACCGGCATTCTCGATGTCGCCTGGTTTAACCGTCCGGATTTGAAAAATAAATTTCGTGTTAACCAGCAGATTGTCATTTCCGGCACTGTTACTTTCTATGGAAGAAAACAGATGGTCAATCCCTTTTACGAAATCATCTCCGATGAAAGCAACCAGGATGAGTCTTTTGTTTATGCCGGCAGCATTATTCCAATATATCCTTTGACCGAAGGTCTTTCTAACTGGGAAATCCGCAGACCGATGCAGAACGCGATTGATTTGTATTTAAAATATTATGCGGAAACCCTACCTGATTATCTACTCGACCAACACAATTTTTCTGGAATAAAAACCGCTATCTATAATCTCCATTTTCCTAAAAAACTTAGCGATGCAAGTAATGCCAGGGAACGGCTGGTATATGAAGAATGTTTTTATCTAGAATTGATTCTTACCCTACGCAAACTGTCGTCTCAGGAAAATAAAAAAGGCAGACCGTTAATTGAAAAGAATACTTTAACCAAAAAACTACTGAAATCGCTGCCTTATGAACTAACCCAAAGCCAGAAAAAAGTGCTGGATGAAATCAGAAATGATTTAGCCCGGGAAAAAAGTATGAACCGTCTTTTGCAGGGCGATGTCGGCTCCGGGAAAACCGTGATTGCGATATACGCAACGCTCATTGCAATCGAGAACAATTTTCAGGCGGCTTTTATGGCGCCGACCGAAATACTTGCCGAGCAGCATTATCTGGTCTGGCAGCACCAGCTGGCAAAATTGAATGTTTCATCCTGCCTTTTAACTGGTAGTGTCAAAACCAAAGATAAAGCGCAACTGATGCATGAAATCGAGCAAGGGAAAATTGATTTAATATTCGGCACGCACGCATTGATTGAAGAAAATATTAAATTTAAAAAATTGGGGTTGGTCGTGATTGACGAGCAGCACCGGTTCGGCGTAATGCAGCGCGCCGAGTTAATCAACAAAGGTTTGAATCCCGATTTTCTGGTAATGACCGCAACACCCATTCCGAGAACTCTGCAGATGACATTATACGGTGATTTGGATGTTTCGATTTTATCCGAAAAACCACCCGGTCGGAAAAAGATTATTACTAAACTCACGACTGACAAAGACCGCTTAAAAGTTTATAAGTTTGTGCAGGAAAAAATCAACGAAGGAAGACAGGCATATATCGTCTGCCCTTTGATTGAAGAATCGGAAAAACTTGATTTAAAGGCAGCGATTAAGACTTTTGAAGAAATTAAAACCTCTTTTCCTTATAATCGGGTTGGTTTGATTCACGGCCGGCTAAAAAGTACTGAGCGCATTGCGATTATGGAGCAGTTTCGCAAGCACGACCTTGACATTCTGGTGACGACAACTGTGATTGAAGTCGGTGTTGATATTGTTAACGCTACGATTATGATTATCGAGCATCCTGAGCGTTTTGGCTTGGCACAATTGCATCAATTGCGCGGTCGGATCGGGCGCGGCAGTGAAATATCGTATTGTATTTTAATACCGGGTGATGTGTCGTTTATTTACGCGTCCGAGCGGTTGAAGTTCTTCGAAAAGACCGACGACGGGTTTCTGCTCGCCGAAAAAGATTTGGAACTGCGCGGACCGGGCGAGATTCTGGGAACCCGCCAGCACGGACTGCCTGACTTAAAAATTGCTAATCTCCAGCAAGACCGACATTTATTATTTAAGGCGCGTGATGATGCATTTAAATTGATTGGTCAGGACCCGAATTTTTTGAAAACCGAAAACACGGCAGTCCGAAATACCTTGAATAATAAATATAAAGACCGGATAAAATTAACAAGAATAGGATAAATATATGAAAAAAAATCTGTTGCTGCTATTTGCCGTCTGCTGCCTGCTATATGCTGTTCTATCCTGCACAACGAACCTGCCGACCACGCTCGGTCGGCCGAGAAAACTCGTGCTTCTGACTAATTATAAATCTCTGATTCAGGACGAAATTGCTTCGATATTAGAACAGAACATTTACACGGTACAACCCGAACCTGAATTCGTCATACGGTACGAACCATTAATCACGGCCGATGCCTTTATCAAATTTCATCTTATTTTTTTCGTCGGCACGATTGACGAAGAGCCAATCGCCAGTCTGGTCAGTAAAAATAAAGATAAAATCGAAAAAGACACTTTCGGGCTTTTCAGTTTTAACGAGCCCTGGGCAAAAGGACAAAAAGTGATGGTTTTTGTTGCCAAAAATCGCGACCTACTTGAAACCGGGCTAATAAAATATTCTGCCCGCATCCGTAAAACTTTTCAGGATTACCTGCTTGAGTATATGAAAAAAATTACCTTTGAGCGGGGTTATGACCAGAAACAGACCAAATGGTTATTTGACAAATTCAATTGCTCGGTGCAGGTGCCGAACGGATTTAGAATTGCTGATAAATACGAAAACGAAGGATTTCTTTATCTTATTGCGCATAATCCGGACCGAAACATTTTTCTCTATTCTGACCCGCAAACTCAGGATTTAAACCCTTCAAAACTAATTGATTTTCGGGACATACTCACTGCTAAATTTTACGACAGCGACTATGTTTACCGGGAAATGACCAAAGCCGAGACGACTTTAATAAATAATATCTGGGCAATCAAACTGATTGGCGTCTGGCAGAACCGTAAACAGACAATCGGCGGTCCGTTTGTCGCGTATTGCTTTAATTATCAGGAGCGGTTCTATTTTATTGACGGAACTTTATATAATCCCGGTAAAAGAAAACTCGATAACTTAAACCAGCTCGATGCTATTCTGAATACTTTCCAATTCAAGAAAGAATAAAGGAAATAGTTGCTGGAAACAAGAAATTAGTTAAGAAATAAAGAAAATGGATATCAATTTTCCATCTTCAAATTTCTTTACTATTTTCGATTTTCTTATAAACTATTTTGTTTTTAGAGTAGTATCTGATAAACCCGGTAGGTTTTGTAACGCTTAGCACCCCAAAGCATAATCGGATTGATGATTGCCAAATTGTCTTCCAGAATCCAGGATACTTCGGCTATTTTATAACCCTTTCTTTTTGCTCCGAGGAACGATTCGTAATACAGCAAAGCGTCAATGCCCATATTCCGGAATTTATCCTTGACCCCTAAAGCCCATAATCGAATATTGTCAATTTTATTTTTTAATTGCAAGAATTTTACAAACCCAAACGGAAACAACCGCCCGTTAAGATGTCTAAGGACCTGATTATAATCCGGCAGACTGACACT
This sequence comes from uncultured bacterium, assembly GCA_964642595.1. Lineage (GTDB taxonomy): Bacteria > Hydrothermota > Tepidihabitantia > Tepidihabitantales > CAIPLT01 > CAIPLT01. Next base: position 6,686 of record CAZXRM010000017.1, on the reverse strand, counting down.
CATCCCGGCCGGCTCGCCGTCAACTTCGACAATCGGAATAATATCCGGTATAATCAGTTGTTTCATTTGTTTGGCAAGACTGTCAATCTCTTCTTCGGTCATCGGCGCGAAATCCCAGTTGCGCGACCAGGCATTATTATAAACATCTTTGATAATCTGTAAATCATACTTCAGGTTTTTGATATTGGCTGGTCGGACTTTTATTTTTTTTCGTTTCTTGAGCAGCTCGACCACCCGTACAATCTTGGGCGGCGGTTCGCGCTGGATTTCGATAGCAAAAGCATACAGGTCTTTTACTTTTTTCATCCCGAACTTCTCGACATATTCCAGATAATAAACTGGATTATACGACATCTTAATCATCGGCGGCGAGTCAACACCAGATACCAGAAAACCCGCTTCATCGTTCAGTGAAGGATTGGCTGGACCGAACATTGCCGTCATCTTTTTGGATTTAAGAATTCCCACTGCCTGATTAAGCAGCGCTGCTGCTGCTTCATAATCTTTGGTAACTTCAAAATATCCAAAGAAACCGATTTTACTGTTATGGTATTTGCAGTAATTGAAATCAACAATCACCGCAATTCTGCCGACCGTCTCATTTCCCCGTCGTGCTAAATATAACTCGCGCTCGGCATGTTTAAAAAATGGATTTTTATTATTATCCAGAAGATTTTTGAAATCGGAAATCAAAGGCGGGACCCAGTTCGGGTCGTCTTTATAGATTTTCCAGGGCAGCATTATAAAATCATTCAAATCCCTTTTCGATACTACCCGGTCAATTCTTAAATTATTATTATCCATTTATTTTTTTGACCACGAAGACACGAAGGGCACGAAAATATTAAACACTGAACGACACCGAATAACACCGAGTTTTTTTCAGTGCTTTCAGTGGTTTCGGTGTTAAATTATTCTGCTTAAATTTCGTGATTTTTTTATTTCGCGCTTTCGTGGTAATTTTTAATCTTGTGTCAATCTGTGTAATCTGTGCTCTCAAATAACGCCGGCTTTCTTACCTACTCTTTTGAAAATATCCAGTGCTTCATCCAAATCTTCATCCGTATGCGTTGCCATATAACTGGTTCGAATCAAACTGCGTCCGGGTGGCACCGCCGGCGGAATAACCGGATTGGCAAAAATTCCCGCTTCGTATAAATCATGCCAGAAGTTAATCACTTTTTCATAATCGCCAATATGTAAAGGAATAACTGGCGTGCAGCTCGTTGCTGTATTGTAACCCATCTCTTTAAAACCTTTGAGCATTTTATTCGCATTATCCCACAGTTTCTTTCTCCGCTCTGGTTCGGTTTTGATAATCTCTAAGGCAGCAAGCACGGTTGCAACGGCTGGCGGTGGAATGCTGGCGGAAAAAATTAACGAGCGCGCCTGGTGACGGACAAATGTCATCACCTTGTGCTCGCCCGCAACATAACCGCCGATGGTCGCAAAAGACTTGGAAAAAGTGCCCATAATTAAATCAACTTCTTTTTCCAGACCGAAATAATCAGCTGCGCCTGCACCGCGGTTGCCGAGCACTCCGACCGAATGCGCGTCATCAACCATAATTTTCGCATTGAATTTCTTGGCAATCTTGACGACATTCGGCAAATCAATAATATCACCTTCCATCGAAAATATACCGTCAACCACGATTAATTTTCCGCACTCTTTATCCAGACTTGTTAAAACTCTTTCCAAATCCACCATATCATTATGAATAAACCGCACTGCTTTGCCAAATGACATCTGGCAGCCGTCAATTATAGAAGCGTGGTCGAGTTTATCAACAATCGCTACATCGCCTTTTCTTACCAAAGCCGAAATCGTTCCAAGATTGGTTTGATAACCGGTTGAAAAAACAATGCATTCATCCTGTTTCAAAAAATCAGCGAGTTTGTGTTCCAGCTCTTCGTGCAAGTCTAAGGTGCCGTTAAGAAATCGCGAGCCAGTACACCCGGTTCCGTATTTCTCAATCGCCTTAACTGCCGCTTCTTTCACTTTCGGATGCACGGTCAAGCCCAAATAATTATTCGAGCCGAGCATAATCAGTTCCTTGCCTTTAATGATGACTCTTCGGTCCGGTTCAGAATCGAGCGCGCGGAAATAAGGATAAAAACCAGTTCGTTTTGCTTCCGCAACAATCGGGTAATATTCCAAACATTTATCAAATAAATCCATAATGAGAAAGTCTAACTCAATATTTCAATCTGTCAATATCTATTAATGAAACCACATATTACACAGATTTACACAGATTTTTTGAGAAGTGATTTTCACTTTTAAATTTTGAATTGTAATTTTGACTTTTGAATTATTAAAACCCAACACATCCAACTATCATCAAACTACTTGACTTATACCATATTCTTAATATTATAGACCATAATGACAAAATCTTTTACCGTTCGAGATTTACCCAAAGAAGAAAGACCGAGAGAGAGATTTAGGCGATTCGGACCACAAGCTTTAAACCAAGAAGAACTTCTGGCTATTATAATTAGTCGTGGTTCAAAGAACAAATCAGTTTTACGTATTGCTCATGATTTAATAGTGAAATTTAATAACATTGATTGCATCAGCAAAGCGACCATTGAAGAATTATCTCAGATTGCAGGAATCGGAACAGCAAAAGCAATGCAAATTCAAGCCTGTTTTGAACTGGCAAGAAGAAAAGAAGAAGAACCTGTTAAATATAATAATTATTTTATAGAAAAACCAAATGATGCGGTTGAAATATTAAGAAAAGAATTAAAAAATGAAGTAAAAGAGCATTTTAAACTTATATTATTAAATTCCAGAAATAAAGTAATTGATATTGTAGGAATTTCAACCGGAACACTCAATGCCAGTTTAGTTCATCCGCGCGAAGTATTTGAACAAGCAATTAAACATCACTCCGCTTCTGTGATCTTAGTCCATAATCATCCATCTGGAGATTGCGAACCATCGGACGATGATTTACAAATCACCAAAAAATTAGTTGAATCCGGCAAAATCTTAAGCATCGAAGTCATTGACCATATAATTATTGGTAAAAATAGTTATTTTAGTTTTAAAGAGAAGAAACTTATTAAGGAGTAAAAATGGCAATAACAAAGTTATTAGTTAAAGAGGAAGATTTTCAAAAATTTAAAATTACCGACGAGCAGTTTGGACCTGTGTTACTTAGTAGACTTGGAAGAGGCTTGTATAAAAATCCATTACATTGTATTCGTGAATATATCCAAAATGCGGTTGATGGAATCAATAAATATAATAGAGAAAATAAAGACAAAACTGATAAAATAATAAGAGTTGTAACAGAAGGAAATACTATAGTCTTCCATGATAATGGCGTAGGTATGAATTATGACGATATACTTTCTGCTATCAGTTTTGGTGTTTCTTTAAAAGAAAAAATATATGATGCAGGATTTCTGGGAATAGGGATTTTTTCTGGTGCAGCTGTTGCAGACAAAATGCGGATGTATACAACTAAAAAAGGTGAAAAAAAGGGACAAGTATTTGAAATCGATTATTCATATATTGAAAAAAATTATTCAAAATACAAGAGCGGTCTTGAGCTTCTGAAAGATGCTACAAAATTTCAAGAAATCGATGAAGATGATGACAAACATTATTGCAAAGCGATTCTTTATATTAATAAAGACTATAAGTATTTACTTCAAAATGATAATGAGATTAGAAGATATATTTCGAATGTTTGTCCAGTTAATTTCCCATCGGATTTCGAACATAATTCATTAATTACTGAATTTTATAAAAAATATGGAATAGAAGATCAAATATTTAACATCCGCTTAAATAAGAAACCCGTATATCGCTTATATCCCACTGGAGTGAAAAAACCTCAGTTTAAAGAAGTTAAATATAATGGACAACTATTAGCAGCATATTGGTATTGTGAAAATAAGGATAAAGGATTTATTTTAGGAGGAAAAACTGAGGAGGATGTCGAAGTAAATGATATAAGGTACATAACCTTTCGATTATGGAATTTTTTATTAGATGATCCAAATAGGCGAGATTATGCTGCTCGAGAATTATTTGGAGGAAGACCAGATCTGATGAGACGTTATTTTGGTGATATTCATGTTTTAAATTTTGAAAAAATTGAACCTGATTTAGAGCGAACTGGCATTAGACACACCGATGCTTACGAACAGTTTAAAACTGCTATAATTGATAAAAATAATACAGATAATATTCTTTCACTACGCGAAGAAGCTTATAGAAAATCTAGTCAATCAGCCTTAGTCAAAGTAGCTCAAGATGCAGGTGAATACTGTGAAGACATTCAAACCTCTGAATTGTCAAAAATGAAAGAAGAGGATCTTTGGGCTAAGAAACATGCATTAAAGGAACGAAAAAATGAAATTACGAATAAAATGAGAAGAGGTGGAACATATAATAAATTAACAACTCCAGATAAGAAAAAGGTAAATGAGAGTTTGAAAACTTTAGAAAAGAAAGAAAAAGAAATTAGTACTCAAATTACTGAACACAGAAAAGATAAAACAGAATTTATTAATCCTGATTTTAGTACAAATATAAAGATAGAATTAAACCAAATTCTCGAAATAATACAAAAACATCTCAAAGACCATGGAAGTATTTATAATTCTATTTTGAAGGACTTAAGAGAATTAGTAAAAAAGTACTAAGATGATAGATGCATTTGTTGGTGGTTCAGTAAAGAATATAGTTAGGAAGAGCTTAGATAAACCTCTTATAAAGGAAGTCAGTCAAAAGAGAAATGAAAAATTAATTTATTTTGGTCTTGCAGGTCCATTATTATTAGATATAATCGAATGGCAAGATTATTTACAGGAATTTATAGTTGTTGAAGAAAGTTGCTTAGGAACAAGTGAAGGAAATATTAGACGAAATCGTCAAGAATTACTATTAAAAACATCTTTTACTACAAAATTGAGGTGTAGTAGTGATGTGATTAATGATTTTCTAACTGTATTATATGGTGATATTGATTCGGATATTATTTTAAAAGAAGAAGGAGATTTTGGAAAGAAATTACCCAAAAAATGTTTTGGCGTAATATATTTAGATTATTACGGTGGTATCTTCAAAGCTAAACATAGAGAAGATGCTATCAAAAAGCTTATCGCCATTCAAAAGCAAAATTCTGAAGTGAATTGTGAATATGTTTTATTTGTTACAGTTGAAAATTTGGATAAAGGAAAAAAAGAAAAAAGGGCTTTAGTAGAAGAAATATTGAAGAATTTAAAAGATGCAAAAGTAGAAAATGGTTCTCTTGATTGCTTTAGCAAGTTTTTATCGTGTTGTAAATATGGACTATTACAGAAGATATATGTACCTCTGCAGATATATTTTTACACAAAATCTTGTGGTGATGATGTAATGTTTTACGACCCCATTATTTATCAAGATGAAAAAAAAGAGACAAAGAAAGGTGCAGAAATGCTTCATTTTAGGTTTTTGATTTCTATACAGAAAGATAAAAGAACAGCGACACATATGATAAAAGATATTGTTGATATTTGTAATTTAAAACTTCTAACTGTCAGTGATAATAAAATTATTCCTTATAAGGAACAAATTCCTGAATTACGATTAATAAAGGAAGTTTGATGAAAAAGCATGTTCTTCTTGTTGAACCTGCATACAATAATCCCTATCCACCTTTAGGTTTACTAAAAATCTCAACTTGGCATAAACGAAAAGGAGATAATGTTCAACTTATAAAAGATACAAGCCATAATGAAATAATTGATTCATTTGAGAAAAATGAAAAATATTATAAAAAACTTGCAACACATTATGATATAATCTATATAACTAGTCTATTTACGTATCAGGCAGATTATGTTATCGAATCAATTAACTACTATAAAAATAGATATCCTCAGGCTTGGGTAAGAGTCGGTGGAATAATGGCGACACTTATACCAGAATATATTAAAGAAAAAACTGGTATCGAACCACACATAGGATTAATGCGCGGGGCTGAAAATTGTCCACCTGATTATTCATGGTGTTATAACTTACCTTATTCTATTACATTCACTACCAGGGGTTGTCCTAGAAAATGTTCATTTTGTGCAGTAAGAAAGCATGAACCTAAATTTGTCGTAAAGGAAAATTGGATTGAAGATATTGATATTACAAAGAAAGGAATTATTTTTTGGGATAATAATTGGCTTGTTTCACCTAATTTGGAAAAAGATGTTAAGAGATTGACAAAACTAAGAGAAATAGGAATAACGGATATTGATTTCAATCAAGGTTTAGATTGCAGATTGTTTGATGAAGAAAAGGCAAAGCTTTTAAGTTACGTGAAAATCAATCCTCTAAGATTTGCTTTTGATAATTGTTCGGAAGATAAATACATAGATAAAGCAATAGAATTAGCATATAAATATGGACATAAAGATATACGTGTTTATGTCTTATACAATTCCGAAGCTGAAAATGATACCCCTGAATATTTCTATTATCGTATCGATAAAATAAATCGACTAGGGGCTTTAGCGTATCCGATGCGTTTTCGTTCACTCAGTAGTGTTAATGGACAATATGTATCAAATAAATGGGATAAACAATTGTTGAGAGGATTAAAATTATCTCTTATGTTTTTTTATTCATATGGAATGGTTAGACGGAATCGCGAAGCATTTGAAAAGATTTACGGGAAAAATGCTGCT
>CAZXRM010000016.1:0-14638 GCA_964642595.1 uncultured bacterium | reverse complement strand
ACCGGATATGTCGGCACCGGACGCACGACGACCGTCAAATGTCTGCTGGAAGATTTGGAAAAGAATAAGAAAACACCGGATGATATTCTGTTTGTGAATAATTTCTCAGACCTGGACTCACCAAAACTTATAAAACTGCCAGCCGGCAAAGGAATTCAGTTTGCCCAGGCGATGAACAATCTGGTTGAGAGTTTAATAAAAAATATTCCATTGGTGTTGGAAGGAGAGAATTATCAGAGACGGCGCAATAAATTAGTCGAGCGATTCAAGGAAAAGTCAACCACGGTTGCGCGGGAATTTGAAAAGAAAATACAAGTCGAAAGTTTTGGTCTGGTTCAGACTCTGCCGGTCGCCCGACCAGAATTAGTTTATATTGTCGAAAACCAACAGTACAATCTGCTTGGCATTAAAACTTTACTGGATGAAAAGAAAATCACCCAAGAAGAGTTTGAAGCAATCCGCACTAAGTATCACAAATTCTCAACAGAACTTGACGAAATCTTTAAAAAAATTCGGGAGATTGAAAAAGAAACAAGAAAAGTCTTAAATGAATTAGACCAGGAAACTATCAAACCGGTTGTCATTGACCCAATTAAAGAAATTAAAGATAATTTTCCATTCGAGCCAGTCTCTAAATATTTATCTGAGGTGGAAAAAGAAGTGATGGAAAATTTTGCGCAGTTCTTACCTCGAGACGAAAAAAGTCCAATGCCGACCGTTGAAGATTTTGTTGAGTTTAAAGTAAATGTATTGGTAGATAATTCTAATGAAAATGATGCGCCGGTTATATTCGAGAACACACCAACTTATAAAAATTTATTTGGCACAATCGAGCGGATTTGGGACCGAAGTGGACAATGGCGGTCGAATTTGACCAAAATCAAAGCCGGTTCGATACTAAAAGCGAACGGCGGATTTCTAGTAATTAATGCGATTGACGCACTGGTTGAACCGGCAGTCTGGTCAACATTAAAAAGAACTCTACGTAACCGGGTACTGGAAATTACATCGTTTGACCCATATTCAATGTTTGCAATATCAACTTTAAAACCCGAACCGATTCCGATTGATGTGAAAGTAATTATGATTGGCGAACCTGAAGTGTACGGAATTTTATCGTCTCACGACGAGGATTTCAAAAAGATATTCAAGGTGCGGGCAGACTTTGACTGGGTGATGCCGATGTCGGATGATTCTATACAGCAATACGCAACAGTCATCAAAACAATCGCAGAAAAAGAAAAATTACAGCCGTTTGATAAAAGTGCGGTGGCGGCAATTATCGAATACGGCATCCGAATCGCAGGTAGAAAAAACAAACTCTCAACGCAATTTAATGTTATCGCAGACATTTTAAAAGAAGCGAATTACTGGGCCGGTAAAGATAATGCCAAAATTGTATCAAAAAAATATGTCGAAAAGGCAATTGAAGAAAAAATCGAGCGGGTCAGTATGTTGGAAGATAAAATTCAGGAGATGATTGAACAGGGTTCAATATTTATTGACACGGAAGGTCGTGTGGTCGGACAAGTTAACGGGCTTTCGATTTATGATACGGGCGAATACTCGTTCGGTAAACCGTCGCGAATTACAGCTAAAATTGGGGTTGGCGCATCAGGTGTTATCAATATCGAACGGGAAGCGGAACTTTCTGGGCCAATTCATAGTAAAGGTGTATTTATTCTTTCCGGTTATCTGCGTCATAAATACGCACAGGATAAACCACTGGCATTGAGCGCAAGTCTCTGTTTTGAACAGTCGTACAGCGGGGTCGAAGGTGACAGCGCATCATCAGCCGAACTTTACGCACTGCTGTCAAGTCTTGCTGATGTTCCAATTCGTCAGGATTTGGCAGTGACTGGTTCGGTCAATCAGAAAGGCGAAGTGCAACCAATCGGTGGTGTTAATCAGAAAATCGAAGGGTTTTTTGCAGTATGTAAAGCAAAAGGTTTAACCGGTACGCAGGGCGTTATAATTCCAGAATCAAATATCGAAGATTTAATGTTAAAACCAGAAGTTGTCGATGCAGTAAAACAGGGTAAGTTTCACATTTATTCAATTAAGATGATTGACGAGGGGATTGAACTGCTGACCGGTGTTGAGGCTGGAGAAAAAGATAAAAATGGTAATTATCCGAAAGGGTCAATCAATTATAAAGTTGACCAACGGCTAAAGCAACTCGGTGAGTTTTGGAAAGAATTTCGAGGTGCAGAGCATAAGAATATTTAAGAGACTTCTGAATAAGGCTCTGATCTCACAGATTAAAAATAAGATTACACCGAAAACACCTTATAAATGTTGAATCTGTGAGAGTGTTTTTACAAAGCTCTCTTTAAATTGATTTGACTTTTTCTTTGATTTTGGCAACAGCCGGTTTATTTTTCAGCCAGTAATTATTGATTAATTTAACTATTACGAATGCAATTATCAGCCCAACTCCACCCAAGATTGCGGACAAATTATCACCGGCAATTTGGTAACCGATAAATATTCCAATTAAGAAACAAAGTACTGGTATGCCGAAAACAATCAAGATTGAAACAAAGCGGGTTTTTTCTGTAATTTCAATTTTAACGGTATCGCCGATTTGAGCATCAACAGAATTTTTTAGTTCGACGATTTTTTTATTCGGTCCGAATGGATTGCAGATATTTGATTGTGAGCAATGCGTACAGACACGGGATGAAGTTATTTCGATTTTGACTTTGTCATTAATCAAATCAATAACTTTACCGGTTTCTTCCATTTGAAAAACGAATCAGACGAATGATAACAAATTACCCAAATGTGTATTCGTATTATTTGCTGTCATTCGTTTTGTTCGTCCTATGGTAAGGGTGGTACGATGCGCACGCCTTTTGCCTTGCCCGGTGAATTGTCAAAGATTTCGATGATATGGTAAATCACCCCGATTGACGGTCGAGGTGATTGGGAATGAAAGTAGTCGTGGATTGTATTGATGTAATCAACAACATTTTTTTCGTACTCAGAAAGGTTTGGATTTGCCGGATGTATGAGTTGCGTGATTGCTCTTAATTCATACGAAGGAAAATCAAGAAATACGATTGATACACCTGGGTCGGTCATTTGATTTAGGAAAGTATGTGTTTCGAATTGAGGGGTAGCATAAAGTTCCAGAGATACTTGTTTGGTCAAATCGAAAATGTCTTCGCCGTGATTATACAAATCCTCAAGAATTGCAAGTTTTTTGGTTGACGACGAGTCAAAAGTTGCTTTTAACATATCAAGAATTTCCTTGATTTTTTCCGGCTTAGGTATAAACCCCATTCCTTTAACTGCATTATTGATTGAGAATTGAGCGTCGTTCCGTTTCAGCCCGTGCGTTGCGACCATTGCATTATGAGGACCAGCTAAATTGGGCATTTTATTTTCACGGATTGCTTTTAACATTTCCAGTCGACGGTCAAAATTCCATTCCATAAATACATCGGGCAGTTTCTGAACTTGAAAGTCCTGCCAACGACCTTCGACTTTAGCGCGGATAATTCCTTTGTCAAAGTTTTTTAAGTCAATGTTGGTCTGGACAAAATATCCATCTTTGTTCCAGAAATTTGGTTTTGCCGTTGGCTTATTAGATGATGTACAAGTCAGCATTACCATTGCTAATATTAACAGGTAAAATAATTCTTTCATTTTGCCTCCATAATTATTATTAAGCATTTGGATATTTTATCTTCATTTTATTTCTAAGTCAAGAATTGATTTCGCTTGACATATCAATATTTTTAGGTATTCTAATTTTATAACTATGTTTAGGAATTTTAAAGAAATGATTGAGGAGACCAAGGCACGTGGTCCAAAACGATGCGTGGTTGCCTGTGGCGAAGATATGCCGACAATTGAGGCATTATATGATGCGAAAAAAGAAGGCATTGCGACCGGCACCTTGTTTGGCAAAAAGACAAGTATTATTAAAATTATGAAAGATTTAAATATCCCGCCAAACGAGTTCGAAATTTACGATTGCGCGACCGATAAAGAAGCGATTGAGAGCGCGGTTAAAGAAGTCGCTCAAAATGGCGGATTTCTGATGAAAGGACAGATTACGACATCCGCATTTTTAAAAGGTGTGCTCGATGAGCGTTTGGGATTAAGAGGTGAGCGGTTATTAAGTCATGTTGCGTTAATCGAACCAGTCCTTTACAACAAAATTCTTTTTATGTCGGATGGCGGAATTAATATCGAGTTGGACTTGAAAAAGAAAATTGATATTGTACGCAATGCAATAAGTCTGGTTAATGTACTCGGACTTAAACAACCTAAAATTGCTCTGCTATCAGCAATCGAACGGGTCAGTCTTGGTATGCAAGAAACTCTGGATTGGGCAGTGATTACTCGAATGGGCCAAGAAGGTTCGTTTGGTGATGTCTTAATCGAAGGGCCTTTGGCACTGGATGTTGCATTTTCAACATATGCAGCAGAAGTCAAGAAAGTGAAAAGTAAAATTTCGGGCGATGTTGATATCTTGATTGTCCCGTCAATCGCAACCGGTAATATATTAGGTAAGGGACTGCAATACCTGGGCGGTGCGAAAATCTGTGGAATCATTGTCGGCGCAAAAAAACCGGTCGTGATGCTGTCTCGCTCAGATAAAAAAGATACGAAGATGTATTCTTTAGCATTAGGCAATTTAGTGTCATAATCGAAAAAGATACCACAAAAACACAAAAAGGGAGATAGTTCTATGAAAAATATTATTTTCAGTGAAAAAGCACCGAAACCTATTGGACCATATAGTCAAGCAGTGGAGGTTGATAATTTTGTTTTTCTTTCCGGACAATTAGGGATTTCGCTGGAAACCGGAAATTTAGTTGAAGGCGGTATTGAAGCGCAGACCAGGCAAATATTTGCCAATTTAGAAGCGGTATTAGCAAGTATCAATTTATCATTAAGTGATATTATCAAGACGACCGTGTATATGACCGATTTAAATCAGTTTGCAGAAATGAATAAGATATACAACGAGCATTTCGCAAAAGATTATCCAGCACGGGCAACGATTCAAGTTGCCGCATTGCCCAAAGGTGCATGCGTGGAAATCGAAGCAGTCGCGGTTAAAGCGAATAATACGAATTGCAGCGAATAATACGAATTCACTTCTGATTAGTTATCCGTCAGAATATTTGTAACATGACTATTGTTATTTTAGGGGTTGGCAATCGGTTACGGGGCGATGATGCAATTGGAAGTATTATTGCTGAAGAGATTCTTCGCATCGCTCAGAGTGACAAAAAATTAAAATGCCATTCTGAAGGAGTGATAACGACTGAAGAATCTCAATCTTTGGTTATCTTTGATACCGAAATCACACCAGAAAATTACATAGATAAAGTTATTGATTTGAAACCGGACTGGGTAATTTTTATTGACGCCTGTAATTTTAAAGCAAAGCCGGGTGCGTTTAGATTATTTGAAGAAGAAAAAATCAAAGAAATTTCTTACGGATTATTGTCAACTCATACTTTGCCTTTGACTTTAACAATCGAGTTGATAAAAAAACAGCACAAATGTCGTATCTCTCTTTTGGGCATCCAACCCAAGCAGATTATAATGGGTGAGGAATTGAGCAGCGAAGTTAAGGATGCAAAGCAAAAAATCATTCAATATATCACAGAACTAGTTAATTTATAGTTGCCAAATGTCAGTTTATAGACGTTGTCTCTAGTTAATTTTTTTCTGAAGTTTAAAATTCCCCTGTCATATACGGAATAGCAGTTTGATAAATAGGGCCATTGGCAGTTATCTCTATTCGTGTTTATCCGTAGCCCTTTTTCTGAGTCCAAAACTAAATTTCATACCTGATTTTACATTAGATTTAATGATTGATTTTATGCATCTTTCAACACTGAACGGTTTACTAAACGGCAAACTGCTTGCAAAATATGTAATTTTAATTGGCGACTTTCGATTTGACAATTTAAATCGTGTTTTTGCCGTCATATTAGCTTTCAATTTTCTAGTCAAATTGGGCGACTTAAAAGACCCTCTGGATAAAGGGATACATACTACAGACACCAGCCCGTCACTGCACCCAGGCGGGGTAGTTCAATTTCCAAAATCCAAACCCCAAATCCCAAAAAGAAATAACTACAGAGACACAAAAAACAGAAAAACTCAAATACATAATTTGTGACCTTTGAGACTTCGTGCCTTTGTGGTGAATCTTTCCCTAAATATCAAAGAGCAAAACTACACAACCATGTCATTCTGAGCCCCGCACTTGTCATTGCGAGTGTTAGCGAAGCAATCTCTATCATAAGAAAGTGCGGGATAAACTCCACGAAGAATCTCTGACATCAAAGACGCAGATTGTCGCTTTGCTCCAATAACGCTTCGCGTCCACTTCGCGCAGGGTGACAAATTGTTTAGAAATTTCTAACATTAGTGTTAATATACCATAAAATAGTTATTTTGTCAAGAGTAAGTTGTGATTATGTATTGTAGCGGCGGTTGGATGTTTTTCGTTTATTTTTCACCTGTTCCCAGACTTTGTCCATTTCTTGTAATGTACTGTCCGTAAGTTTTTTGTTTCGTGTGTAAAAATCGTGCTCGAGTTTGCTAAATCGGTCAATAAATTTATTATTAGCACTGTGCAGGACATATTCGGCGTCAATTTTTAAGTGTCGAGCATAATTAACCAGAGCGAATAATAAATCGCCTAATTCTTCTTCAATATCTAATTTTTTCTTTGTTTTGATTGCCTGGTTTAGTTCTTTGAGCTCTTCGATTATCTTTTTATAGACATCATCTTTGTTCTGCCAGTCAAAGCCGACCCTGGCTACTCTTTCTTGAATCATCTGGGCTCTTTTTAGGGCGGGCAGGGCTTTGGGAATTCTTTGAAGCATCGGAGTTTTTTCGTTTTTTCTTTTTATTTTTTCCCAATTGGTTAAAACTTCTTGAGCATTCTTGACTTTAATATTGCCAAAAATATGCGGATGGCGTAATATCAATTTTTTCACAAGCCGGTCTTCAATTTTTTTAAAACTGGTCTTATTCTGTTCTTCGAGAATGCGAGCTACAAACATCGTGGTGTATATTAAATCGCCGATTTCTTCAGTGATTTTATCATAATTTTTTTCACGAATCACTTCTTCTAATTCATACGCTTCATCTAAGATATAGGCGCGGGACGAGGCAAGCGTCTGTTTTTTATCCCAAGGACATTCTTTGCGGAGTTTTTTGATAAGCTTTAAGTATTGTTCAAACATAATTTCAGTATATTTCAATAAGCGCCTTTCGTCAATGTATATAAATAAAAAATTAAATATTAAAAACCAAAAACACATACGAAAAAATGTAAAACGATTCCATAAACTAATTTTTAAGTTTTTTATTTTTGTTTTTAATTTTTGGTTTTTCATTTTTAATTTATCTGTAATCTTGACTTTTTTTTATTTCGGATTAATCTAATTAGAATGATTTTTATGGAGAATTTATATGGAAAATGAGAAAATTTTAAAGAAAACAGACCCGGAAATTTTTAATGTAATTCAATTAGAAACCAATCGCGAGCATTTGAATTTAGAATTGATTGCATCTGAAAATTTTTGTTCAGAAGCAGTACTGGCAGCACTCGGCTCGGTTTTAACCAATAAATATGCGGAAGGTTTACCCAAGAAAAGATATTACGGCGGATGCGAATTTGTTGATATAGGGGAGAACTTGGCAATTGAGCGGGCAAAACAATTATTTGGTGCGGACCACGCTAACGTACAACCACACTCCGGAACCCAGGCAAATATGACCGCTTATTTTGCACTGGCGAATCCTGGTGATATAATTATGGGTTTGAATTTGAGTCACGGTGGTCATCTTTCACACGGACATCCGATAAATTTCTCAGGGAAATATTTCCGGGTATTTCATTATGGTGTGAACCGTGATACAGAGTTGATTGATTTTGACGAACTCAGAAAACTGGCTAAAGAGCATAAACCCAAAATAATTGTTTCTGGTGCAAGTGCTTATTCGCGATTTATGTTCTTTGATAAGTTTCAAGAGATTTGTGATGAGGTTGGTGCCTATCATGTTGCAGACATCGCACACACGGCGGGTTTGGTTGCAGCCGGTTTGCATCCATCACCAATTCCGTATGCAGATGTTGTAACAACTACTACCCATAAAACTCTTCGCGGTCCGCGTGGTGCAATTATTATGTGCAAAGCAAAACATGCCGAACTGATTGACAAAACTGCGTTCCCAGGAGTTCAAGGTGGTCCGTTGGAGCATGTGATTGCGGCCAAAGCGGTCGCATTCAAAGAAGCGATGAGTGATGAGTTCAAATCATACCAGAAACAGGTTGTTACCAATGCCAAAACTTTGGCTGACGAGATTGCTAAACTTGGTTACCGGTTGGTTGCCGGTGGCACTGACACCCATCTGATGAATGTTGATTTACGAAGCAAAAACATTACGGGTAAAGATGCGGAACTCGCGTTAGGTAAAGCAAATATTACGGTTAACCGCAATACAATTCCTTATGACCCACAAAAACCATTTATTACCTCGGGCATAAGAATCGGTACTCCCGCACTTACCACGCGTGGTATGAAAGAACCGGAAATGAAAAAAATTGCAAAGATGATTGATACCGTGCTCAGCAATATCGGTGATGAGAAAATTTACGATAAAGTCAGAAATGAAATCAAAGAACTTACTGAAACCTTTCCATTATATAAGGAACGGAGAAAAATCTATGACTCTTTGTAAAACAGCGATAGGCACAAATAAAAAATGGTTGAGCACAGAAATAAAAATATATGAGTAAGATTAAAAGATTAAACGCAAGGGAAATTCTGGATTCAAGGGGAAATCCGACAATCGAAGTTGATTGCTTTTTAGAAAACGGCATAATGGCAAGAGCGGCAGTTCCGTCCGGCGCTTCAACCGGCATTTTTGAAGCGTTAGAATTACGAGACAATGACAAAAAGCGATATCTCGGCAAAGGGGTTCGGACCGCGGTAAAAAATGTTAATGATATTATCAATGTAGCAATCGCCGGGATAGATGTTTTAGAGCAGAAAAAAATTGATAAAATACTAATCGAACTTGACAGCACACCTAATAAGTCAAAACTTGGTGCGAATGCAATTCTAGGCGTTTCAATGGCGGTTTGTCGCGCCGGGGCAAACTTTTTGCATATTCCATTATATCAATATATCGGCGGGATTAATAGTAAAAACTTGCCAGTGCCGATGTTTAATGTCATTAATGGCGGAGTGCACGCTCCGAATAATCTGGATGTACAGGAGTTTATGATCGTGCCGTCAAACCGGTTTTCTTTCGCTGAGATGTATCGAATGTGTGCAGAAGTTTACCAGGCATTGAAAAAGAATTTATCAAGTAAGGATAAAACAACGGCAGTCGGTGATGAGGGCGGTTTTGCTGCAGATTTTGCATCGAATGAAGAGCCATTTCAGGTCATTATGGAGAGTATTGAGCAAGCCGGTTATGAACCAGGTAAAGATATATTTTTAGCGATTGACCCAGCCGCAAGTGAATTTTACAATGACGGGAAATATCATCTGGAATTGGATGATAAGGTTTTTGATTATGAGCAGATGATAGATATGTATGCACAATGGACCTTAAATTACCCAATAATTTCAATCGAGGATGGATTTGCGCAAGATGATAATACCGGCTGGAAAGAGTTTACTAAAACGCTGGGTAATAAGATTCAAATTGTCGGCGATGATATTTTTGTAACCAATATCGAGCGTTTTAAACAAGGAATTGAACAGAAGATTGCCAATGCAATTCTGATTAAATTAAATCAAATCGGCAGTGTTACAGAAACGCTCGACTGCATTGAGTACGCAAAAAGCCATAATTACAAAACAGTCATTTCGCACCGTTCGGGTGAAACTGAAGATACATTTATTGCGGATTTGGCAGTTGGCATCAATGCTGGTCAGATAAAAACCGGTGCGCCCTGTCGGGGCGAGCGGGTTGCTAAATATAATCAATTACTCAGAATTGAGCAGGAAATAAAAAATAATTATAGATGACAACATATCGATATAAACAGCCATCGAAACACCGTAAAAGAAACATTATTTTTTCATTAGCGATAGTTTTTATTTTATTTATTATATTTGTGCCCGGACCAAATGGTTTATACAAAGTCCTGACTAAATCCCATAAAATCCATCGACTCAACCAAGAAATCGAGAACTTAAAAATCAAAGCCGAACTAGTTGAATCAAAAATTGCCAAAGGGCATGACCCTCAGTACCTAAAAAAATATCTAATGGACTATTACAAGATGGTGCCGAAAGACAGTGCCTCCAAATAATTTTCAATTTTCAATTTTCAATATTCAATTTTTGTTATGTGCGGAATAATCGGAATTTATAATACGAAAAATGTTGTTAATGAAATTTATTCGGGTCTTTTTGCTTTGCAGCATCGGGGTCAAGATTCAGCTGGCATTATCACATATGATGACACATTTCATTTAAAAAAAGGTGTCGGATTAGTCAATAAAGTATTTAATGAGAAAAACCTTGCACGGTTGGTCGGAAAAATCGGAATCGGACAAGTGCGATATCCGACAATCGGACCAGGGGGAGTTGAGGATGCACAGCCGTTTATGGTAAATTCTCCATTTGGAATTGCAATGGTGCATAATGGTAATGTCACAAATTATTTTGAATTGCGAGAAGAATTACAGAAAAAACGTTATCGCCAATTATCATCATTTTCCGACGTCGAAGTAATCTTGAATATTTTTGCGGATGAAATGGAAAGACAGAAATTATCGCAATTCTCAGTCCAGACTTTATTCAGAACAGTTAAGAGTGTTTTAGAAAAAGTTCACGGCAGTTATTCGGTAGTGGGAATGATTGCTGACAAAGGAATGTTTGCCTTTCGCGACCCGTATGGCATAAAACCATTATGTTTTGGCAAAAGAGGTAAGAGTTATATTTTCGCATCCGAAAGTGTTGTTTTAGACCAATTGGAATATGAGATGATTAGAGATGTTTTACCGGGTGAGGTCGTGTATATTGACCAGAACCGAAAAGTTCACTCGAAAGTTATAAAACAACATATATTTCATCCTTGTATTTTTGAATATGTTTATTTTGCTCGACCGGATTCGGTGCTTGATAAAATTGAGGTTGCTGAAGCACGGTCAAGATTGGGTGAAAGACTGGGAATGGAATGTTTGCGGGCCGGAATACATCCGGATGTGATTGTGCCAATTCCGGATTCGGGTCGAGGCGCGGCATTGTCAATCGCAAAAATTTTAGATGTCGAACAGAAAGAAGGTTTAATTAAAAATTATTATATGGGCAGAACTTTTATTATGCCCAAACAGGATTTACGAACAAATTCCGTCCGGCAAAAATTGAATCCGGTTAAAAGTGTGCTGAAGGGCAAAAAAGTCCTTCTGGTCGATGATAGTATAGTACGAGGTACAACGGCAAGAGAAATAGTTTCATTGGTTAGAAAAGCTGGAGCAAGGGAAGTTTATTATGCAGTTACTTGTCCGCCGTTAAAATTTCCCTGTGTTTACGGTATTGATATGATGGCGCGAGGTGAATTTATTGCTCGAAATAATAAGATTGGAGATATTCGTAAAATTATTGGCGCAGACATTTTAATTTATCAAACGTTGAATGATATGCTTGAAGCTGTCGCGGGTTATAAACATAATCAGAAATTTTGCACGGCATGTTTTACCGGTGAGTATCCAACCGGTCTTAAGCAAAAAGATATTATTAAATTGGAGAAAGAACGAATTAAAGCAAGGAAAGGAGAAAAATGAGAAAAATCCCGAATTATTTTATTCGGCTTTTTACTATTTGTTTTTTACTGTTCACTATTCATTATGTGTATGGAATCGAAGCGCCGAGTAAAGTTCTTGCTGGTGATGCACCAAATGATGCGGGCAGAAATATTGTTATTCATTGGCAGTTATCGCCGAGCGATTCGATAATCGAGGGATACCAAATTTTAAGAAAAGCGGAAAATGAAACAGAAATGACTGCCGTCGGTTTTATGGGAAAAGGTAGAAATTCTTTTACCGACGACGGTACAATTGATGGTGTAAAATATACTTATCAGGTAGTTGCAGTATTGGATTCTTTACAAGCACCATCAGAATTGTCTAATATCGCAGTATCAAGTCAGCAATGGTTTCATACGGAACGGATTAATGTTCTATTTTTCACATTCATTTTCACATTTCTCATAATTTTCTATATTAACCGAGCTAAAAAAGGAGCAAATCTTTTTGTCAGAAAAATTGCTGGTTTATTAGCTGTCGATGAAGCAGTAGGACGGGCAACCGAAATGGGCAAACCGATTTTGTATGTGCCGGGTTTAACTGGCATCAGCGATGTTGCGACGATTGCGGCAATGAATATTTTAGGTGAAGTTGCGAAAAAGATTGCGACTTATGATTCGCAACTGATCGTGCCAAATACTGACCCGATTGTTTTTACAGTTGCACAAGAAGTTGTCAAAGAGGCATACACTCAAGCCGGACGACCAGATGCTTTTAAATCAGACTCGGTATATTTTGTTACAGACAGTCAATTTGCTTATGCAGCGGCGGTTGATGGTATTATGACTAGAGAAAAACCAGCCACCAACTTTTTTATGGGTTATTTCTACGCCGAAGCTTTGATTTTAGCAGAAACCGGCGCTTCAACCGGCGCAGTTCAGATTGCGGGAACTGACTCAGTTATGCAATTACCATTTTTTATTACGGCTTGTGATTATACCTTAATGGGTGAAGAACTGTATGCCGCATCGGCATATCTCTCACGTGAACCATTACTTTTAGGTGGACTCATCGGACAGGATTGGGGAAAAGTTGTGATTGTTGCGATTTTGGTTGTTCTAACGATAATCGGTTTGTTAACTAACTTGCCAGTCTTAAATTTATTTTAACAGAAAGGATTATCAATGAAAGTTAGATTACCACTTTTTTTAGTTTTAATCACCGGGATTTTAGGCGCACTACCTTTTATTATTCCCCACAGTATTGCCCAGAACTTTGATAATGAATTCAGGAATACAGTTATCAGAATTATTGGTGCGTTCTCATTGGTATTGGGGGTAGGAAGTATTATTCGGCATCACACTTACAAAATTACTCACAAGCGAGAGCACTGGCAATATAGTTATGTTTTGTTGATTAGCCTGCTTATTTCAGCAGTCATCGGATTATTCGGTGGAATTGACGCTAATGGCTGGCTGCCAACCCGAATTGGCAGTTTTAATTTTGATATACAGACATTATTTACCTATATTGAAGTTCCGCTCGGCGCAACGATGTTTGCCATGCTCGCATTTTTTATGGCATCTGCTGCATACCGGGCGTTTAGAGCACGCACTTTTGAAGCAACTTTGCTTTTAATCGCAGCATTTATAATGATGCTTGGTTCGGTGCCATTAAGCAATTATATATTTCCTAAACTGCCAAGTTTTGCCGAATGGATTTTAACCGTACCTAATACTGCGGCTAAAAGAGGAATGGGATTTGGAATCTCGCTTGGGACTTTAGCGACTTCTTTGAAAATCATACTAGGTATTGAACGCGGCTGGCTGGGAGGTACAAAATGACGAGCGCATGGGAAAAACTTACGAAGATTGACCGACGAGTAATTTATTTTATGTTGTTAGTTGTGATTGTTGTTCCTTTGATTTTTCCATTCCGATTAAAACCAAAACCAATGCCACCGGTTGAAAAACTATTTAACTACATAGATACAATTCCTGAAGATAAATGTTTGGTAGTATCAGTTGATTATTCACCGGATACTGAGGCAGAATTGCACCCAATGTCAATCGCATTATTAAGACACGCATTTGCCCGACATAAAAAAGTCGGGGTTTTGTGTATGAGTCTTTTAGGATTGGGTCTGGCGCAGGATGCTTTGACAACCGTGACCAATGAGTTCAACTCCCGAGCAATGTCCAATGCAGACAGTATTGTCTACGGACGAGATTATGTTTTCTGGGGCTGGCAGCAACCGCCTTTGGTTCCAATTCTAGGAATGGGTGAAAATATCGCATCCGTTTTCCCGCTTGATTATTACGGTTATCGAACCGACAGTTTACCGATAATGAAAAAAATTAAGAATTATAACGATGTCGCGATTTTAGTTTCGATTGCGGGCAGCGCGGTTCCGTTCTGGTATATAACTTATGCGCAAACTTCATTTGGCGTAAGAATCGGTGCTGGTTCGACTGCGGTTCAAGCCGCTGATTTTTATCCTTATTTAAATTCCGGACAGGTAACTGGTATGATGTCAGGAATGAAAGGCGGAGCCGAGTACGAAGAACTGGTTGAAGAACGGTGCAATATTTTTGGACGAAGAAAGGCAACCGATGCGATGTCTTCACAGACTGCCGCTCATATCTGGATAATGATCACAATTATAATCGGAAACATTGGCTACTTTGCGATGAGAAGGAGGAAGAAATGAGTCATAATCCATGGATTTGGGTTAGCGCGATTCTAACGCTTGGCATATTTTCATTCTTGTATAAAGAAAATCCATTCTATCGCGTTTGCGAGCATTTATTCGTCGGAATATCAAACGGCTATTCGATTACATTTGTCTGGCACCGTATTCTTATGCCGACTTTGATTGACCCG
>CAZXRM010000015.1:13507-14716 GCA_964642595.1 uncultured bacterium | reverse complement strand
ATATAATGTATATATTAAATACAAAATATGGAAATATCGGGATTGAAGCAACTCAAAAGGGTATATCTAAATTGATTCTTAATGCTAAAACAAGTCCGAAAAAGACATCTGCACAGACTGATAAAAATATTCTGAAGTTAGTAAATCAACTTGATAAATATTTTCAAGGCAAAAAGGTTGATTTTATTGTATCGCTCGATACTTCCAAATACACAGATTTTTATCAAAAGGTTTGGAAACAAGCACGAAAGATTCCTTATGGCAAGACTTCAACTTATGGAGAAATTGCCAAAAGAATTGGTCATCCCAAAGCAAGCCGAGCGGTCGGACAAGCATTAGGTGCAAATCCTTTGCCAATCATTATTCCATGTCATCGGGTCTTAAGAAAAGATAAATCTCTGGGTGGTTTTGCTTATGGGCTGAAATGGAAAAAGAGATTATTAGAACTGGAGAGAGCCACGGATGTCCACGGATAAAAGAAAATTTAACACCGAAAACACTGAATTCACCGAAAATACCTCTGCGACCTCTGCGTTCTCTGCGGTGAAAATATTATGAGTAAAGTAATCAGAATCGTTGTTGGTGATATTCAAACTAATTGTTATCTGCTTCAGTCCGATGAAGAGATTGCAGTGATTGACCCGGGTTTTGAGGGCTTGAAAATTCTGGATATCGCCAAAACACTCGAAGGAAAAATCACCCATATTATAAATACCCATGGACATATTGACCATATTGGAGCAAATAAAATAATTAAAGAGACGACTAATGCTAAATTATATGTACACAAAGACGACGCGGAAATGCTCACGCATCCGGCAAAAAATCTTTCTTTGTTGGTTGGCGAATTTGTTCAATCGCCATCGGCGGATGTTTTGCTGGATGATAATGACAATATCAAAATCGGTCAAACTGAACTTAAAGTAATTCACACTCCGGGACACACAAAAGGCGGGATTTGTCTGGTCGGTGATAAATTTGCCTTTACCGGCGACACGCTTTTCTTTGATTCAATCGGACGAACCGATTTTCCCGGTGCGGACGAGAAAAAGATGTTTGAATCGCTGAATCGGTTAAAGACTATTCTGACTGACGAGATGGTCGTTTATCCGGGTCATGGTGATTGGGGAAAGTTTTCGGAAATTAAAAAAGTCAATCCTTTTTTGTCTTTCACAGAGTAAATAACCACAGATGGACACGGATAAAGGG
>CAZXRM010000015.1:0-13497 GCA_964642595.1 uncultured bacterium | reverse complement strand
ATCTAAATTTAGCATATTGACAATTTTTATAAATAGAGGATAATAATCTTTAAGCATTAATATCGAATATTATGAAATTGAATGAAAATAAGTTTTTAATAGTCGGGAGGAATAATGGCTAATAAAATAAAAGTTGCAATCATCGGTGTCGGTAATTGTGCATCAAGTTTAGTGCAGGGCGTTCATTATTATCGGAATGCTAAAGAAGGCGATTTAATACCTGGCATTATGCATACTAATCTTGGCGGTTATCACATCAATGACATTGAATTTACTTTGGGTATTGATATTGATAAAAGAAAAGTAGGTAAAGACCTATCCCAGGCAATTTACACCTATCCGAATAATACTTACAAGTTCTGTGATGTCCCGAAAAAAAATATTAAAGTTTTACGCGGAATGACGCATGACGGACTTGGTTATTATTTATCTCAGATTATTGAAAAGGCGCCTGGTCCGACGGCGGATATTGTCCGTGCCCTAAAAGAATCCAAAACCGATATCGTGATTAATTACTTACCAGTCGGTTCGGAAGAAGCGACTAAATGGTATGTCGAGCAGATTTTAGATGCGGGCTGTGCATTGGTTAATTGCATTCCGGTATTCATTGCATCTCAAAAATACTGGCATAATCGTTTCAAAGAAAGGAAATTACCGGTAATCGGCGATGATATCAAATCGCAGGTCGGCGCAACTATTCTTCACCGGACTTTAGTTATGTTATTTCAAGAACGCGGCGTGAAACTTTTAAGAACATCGCAATTGAATGTCGGCGGCAATACCGATTTCTTAAATATGCTCGAGCGTTCTCGTCTTGAATCGAAAAAGAAATCAAAGACCGGCGCTGTGACATCGCTTCTAAAATATGATATCGGCAAAGATAACATTTATATTGGACCATCCGATTATATTGCCTGGTTGACCGATAGAAAATGGGCGCATCTGCGGATGGAAGGACAGACTTTTGGCGATGTACCGTTAAATATGGAAATCAAACTTGAAGTTTGGGATTCGCCAAATTCAGCCGGAGTCGTGATTGATGCAATCCGCTGTGCTAAGCTTGCGTTAGATAACAAACTGTGCGGAAGTATCATCGAACCATCCAGTTACTTTATGAAGACTCCGCCAGTTCAATTCCCAGATTACATCTGCCGAGAAAAAACCGAAGCGTTTATAAAGAAATACGGAAAGAAAAGCAAATAAGAATAATTTAGAACTCAAAAATCAAAAATATGGTCATGCGATGCTTGCTATTTGTCACCCTGAGCGGATGCGAAGGGTCTCAAACATACGAGATTCTTCGGTCATTACATTCCCTCAGAATGACATTTAATGACGATTTTAATATTTTTGATTAAACATAATGCGCGGTGTTTTGATTGCGTTTGAGGGGATTGAGGGTTCGGGTAAGTCAACTCAGGCAAAACTTTTGTTTGATTACCTGACAGAAAAATCTTTGCCCTGTATTTTATCTTACGAGCCGGGTGGAACAAAAATCGGAGACAGTATTCGGGATATTCTTTTGGATGTTGATAATAAAAGTATGCACCGTAAAACCGAACTTTTATTGTATCTGGCAAGCCGAGCCCAGCACGTGTATGAAAAGATTATACCGGCACTCGAAAAGGGGATGATAGTGATTACCGATAGATTTTCTTTATCGTCAATGGCATATCAGGGACAAGGGCGCGAGTTATCTTTTAAAGTCGTATCTCGCCTTAATAAATTTGCGGTCGGTAATACAAGACCGGATTTAACGATTTTGGTTGATTTGCCGGTTGCGGTCGGTCTTAACCGTATGGAAAAACGGAGCGGTGCCAATATTGACCGATTGGAAAAAGAGGAGACCGATTTTCACGAAAGAATCAGGCAAGGTTATCTGAATTTAGCCAAGCGGGCACCGAAAAAGATTTTCGTATTTGATGGTCGAAAAACCGAGAATATATTATTTGAAGAAATTAAAGAAAAAATAACAGTTTTTTTAGAGAAAAGAGGTATTTTATAATGACAATAAAAAATCCCAAGTTTAAATTTACGCTGACCGGCATTATAATCGTCATAATTTTTGCCAGCGGTGTTCTGGTTGCTAAACTGATGGCGCAGAGAGCAACCAATCTGTTCCAGACAATCCAGCGCTTCAGTTATATTTTTGATGTCGTGACGAAAGATTATGTCGAAGAAGTTGATTCAGATAAGTTAATTAAATCGGCAATCGAAGGCATGCTCAATGCGTTAGACCCTTATTCTAATTATCTGGAATCAGACGAATATAACAATCTTAAAACAACGCTGGAAGGACAGTTTGGCGGTATCGGAATATTTATCGGTTTGCGGGAAAATTTCCCATCGGTAATTTCACCAATCGAAGGCACCCCGGCTTACAAAGTCGGATTGCAGGCCGGTGATAAAATCGTAAAAATAGAGGAAAAGACAACCGAAGGGATGTCAATTCAGGATGCGATGAAACTTCTGCGCGGCACGCCGGGCACGGCAGTTAAAATTTCCTGCCTGCGCGAAGGTGTCGCGGAACTCTTAGATTTTAACATCGTCCGGGATACGATAAAAATTAAAGCAGTGCCTTATGCCGGCAAAGTAGCGCCGGATATCGGATACGTGCGTTTGGCCGATTTTTCCAAGGTTGCCCGTATTGAACTGGAACAGGCAATTGATTCTTTATTTGATAAGGTTGGTGTAACAAAACTGATTTTTGATATGCGTTCAAATCCGGGCGGCTACCTGCAGGAAGGATATGAAGTATCCGACTTATTTTTGCCACCGGGTAAGACGGTCGTTGTTGCCAAAGGCAGAAGGCCAGAATCAAAACGGGAATTTGTTGCGGCAGAGCCAGATAAACACGGTAATTTCCCGCTGGTTATTTTAGTTGACCGGGGCTCAGCATCAGCATCAGAAATCGTCGCGGGCGCTTTGCAGGATTGGGAACGCGGCATAATTTTAGGCGATACAACATTCGGCAAAGGTTCGGTTCAGAACATAATGCCGATTGACCAGAATGCGGCTTTGAAACTTACTAATGCTTACTGGTACACGCCGTCCGGAAGATGCATCAATCGGCCGAATCAGGGTTCGGCTGTCGTGAAAGGGGATACGAGTAAAACCGCTAAAAAGAAATACTACACGCTCGGTTCGCAGAAACGGGAAATTTTTGGCGGCGGTGGGATAGTTCCTGATTATTATATGAGTTATCACCGTTATAACGATTTGGAATCAAAACTTGTCACGCAGAATTTATTCTTCAACTTTGCTGTCAAATATACCGCGTTCCACAAAGATTTAAAACCTGATTTTCAGGTGACCGCGGAAATGCTCGCAGAATTCAAAGCAATGGCAAAAGATAAAAAGATTGATTTTACCGATGCCAAGTTTGACTCGAACCAAACATTCATCAGCCAGGAAATCGAGCGGGAAATCAAAGGCAAATTATATGGTATGAACGGTGATTATGAGGTCAGACTGCGTAATGACGAACAGGTACAAAAGGCGATTGGTTTTCTGGAAAAAGCCAGTACGAATCAGGACTTGTTTAAAGCACTCAAGCAAAAGTAAATCTATAATTTAACACCTGAGCCGCGACTGGCAATGTGCCGCGCGGCTCTTTTATTGAGCGATTTTTAAATGAACTTGACATTCATTTTCATTTTTGTTATAATTAGAATATGAAAGAAACTTTGCAATATTTCAAAGATTATTGTGCAAATAAAGGTTTGAAAAGTTCCTTGCCCAGGGATAAGGTTGTGAAAGCTTTTTTGACAACAGAAAAGCACATTAGTTGTTTCGGACTTTATGATAAATTAAAAAATCAGGGCGAGAAAATCGGCTACTCGACTGTGTTTCGAACTTTGAAACTGTTGGTTGATTCGGGGATTGCCCAAACCATTCTCATCGACGGAGAGACGCATTTTGAGCATAAATACCTGCACAAGCACCACGACCATTTTATCTGCGAGAAATGCGGGAAAACGATTGAATTTTCCAGCCCGACGATTGAGCGTATTCAGGAGCAGCTTGCCGACAAACACAAATTCACACCGCAAAGACATAGTTTGATAATATATGGTCTTTGTGAAAAATGCCGGAAGTGATATGAAGATTATGCCATTGACTAAACTCAGAGCAGGTGAAAAAGGAATTGTTTTGGAAATTATCGGCGGTCGGGGAGTCGCGAACCGTCTTGGTTCTTTGGGTATAATTCCCGGGAAAACAATCACTAAAATCAGTGCAATGATGATGAATGGTCCGGTTGTAATTCAGGTCGGGAGCACGCAATTGGCAATTGGTTATGGAATGGCGGGTAAGGTGATAGTACAAAAGAAAGAAAGTATATAAGTGTACAAGAGCATAAGTGCATAAGAATAATAAAGGAGAAGATATGTCGGAAAATAAAATAAACGGAATACAAGAAGTAGTAATTGCAGTTAAAGACGGAAAACAGGCAATACCTTTTTTTGAAGATATTCTGGGAATAAAGTTTGACATTGGCTGGGAAATGCCTAATGAGAAAATGAATGTCAAAGCAGCACAAATCGGTGATACACAATTGCACATTGTCGAGTCAACTGCCGTTGAAGGCGTGATTGGAAAATTCATTGAAAGCCGCGGTCAGGGGTTGCATCATATCGCATTCCGAGTAGATAATCTTGACCAGTGGGTAATAAAACTAAAAGAAAAGGGTGTGAAATTAATCCCCGAGATTCCAATTCCATATCCGAAAGGAAAATATATTTTCATTCACCCCAAATCGGCGTTTGGCGTTCTAATTGAGTTGATAGAATTTTCAAAAGTCGATGGTCCATAGTCTATCGTCTATAGAAAAAAGGAGAAAAAATGGCGTTTAAATTTGAGAAGTTAGAAGTTTGGAAAAAGGCAATTGATTTTAGTTTTGAAATACACAATTTAACAAGAAAATTTCCCAAAGAAGAACTTTATATTTTAACCAGTCAGGTTAAAAGAGCGAGTGATTCAATTGCATTAAATATTGCAGAAGGTTCAACCGGGCAAAGCAATGCTGAATTCCGACAATTTATTGGATATGCGATTCGCTCAGCGATCGAAGCAGTAAGTTGCCTTTTTATTGCGAAAAGGAGATGTCTGATTGACGAGAAATATTTTCAAATATTTTATGAACAGGCAGAAGTTATAATAAGAATGTTACAGGCACTACGAAAATCATTAAAATGACTATGGTCTGTGGACTATGGACTAAATTGCTTTTTATATGAAGGCCGTTCTGCTTGTTGGTAATCCGAATGTCGGCAAGAGCGTGATTTTTTCACGATTCACCGGGGTCAAGGTAATTGCATCGAATTATCCGGGCACAACGGTCGGTTTTACCAAAGGTCAGATGAAAATTGACGGCGAGCAGGTCGAAATCATTGATGTGCCCGGTTCATATACTTTAGAGCCAACCTGCAAAGCCGAAGAAGTCGCCTGCGAGATGTTAGAGCAGGGCGACATTATTGTTAATGTTATTGACTCAACCAATCTGGAACGGCATCTGAATCTGACTTTGCAATTACTTAAAGAGAAAAAACCGATGGTAATCGCGCTTAACTTCTGGGATGAGACTAAACACCAAGGCATATTAATCGATATTAAAAAATTACAGGAAATTTTAGGCGTGCAAATTGTAACAACCTCAGCAGTCAGGGGAGAAGGATTAAACGAACTTAAACTGCGAATAAAAGATGCCAAGCTGCCCGAGCCAAAGATTGAGTTGCAAGAAAATCGTTGGCAGGTTATCGGTGACATTATCAAATCGGTTCAGACTATAACGCACCGCCATCACAAATTACAGGAGCGCATCGGCGAGTTGATGATTCATCCGTTTTGGGGATTGGTGATTGGTGTAAGTATAATGTATGGTTCTTATAAAATCGTGCGACTCATCGGCGAAGGTTTAATTCAGTATGTATTAGACCCATTTTTTAACAATGTTTACGCAACATTACTTTACAAACTGTCTTACATTTTATCACCGGAAAGTATCTGGCATAAAATACTCATCGGTAATTTGATTAATAATGTAATTGATTTCAAGCAGTCAATGGGGCTTTTATCAACCGGCATTTATGTTGAGTTTGGTATGATTCTGCCGTATATTATTTCATTTTATCTTATCTTGAGTATATTAGAAGATGTCGGTTATCTGCCGCGATTAGCGATAATTGCGGATAGTTTAATGCACCGCATCGGCTTACACGGTTATGCGATTATACCGATGTTTTTAGGGCTGGGATGTAATGTACCGGGAATTTTGGCAACGCGTATTTTAGAGAGCAAGCGCGAGCGGTTTATTGCGGCGACTTTAATTTCGGTCGGTGTTCCGTGCGCGGCTCTGCAGGCGATGATAATTGGTCTGGTTGGCGCGCAGGGCGGTAAGTATGTTGCGATTGTTTATATTACTTTGTTTTTGGTATGGTTAATAACCGGTTTATTATTGAATGTGCTGGTTAAAGGGTTCAGCCCGGATTTAGTGATTGAAGTCCCGCCGTACCGGATTCCGTCAATATCGCAGTTATTGAGAAAACTCTGGTATCGGATTTACTGGTTTTTAATTGATGCGGTGCCGTTTGTATTAGGTGGTGTGTTTGTTATCAACCTGCTTTATACTTTCAGAATTTTTGAATACCTTGCACCATATACAAAAGTAATCATCACCAAAGTCTGGGGATTACCAGAAACTACCATTATACCGCTTATTATCGGGATTTTAAGAAAAGATGTCGCGGTCGCAATGCTCGGACCATTAAACCTGACTGCTAAGCAGCTTGTAATTGGCAGCACGATTTTGGCAATATTTTTCCCCTGCATCGCAACATTCGTGATGTTATTTAAAGAACTTGGGGTAAAAGATACAGTTAAATCAACGCTTATTATGCTGATTGCATCACTTATTGTTGGCGGTGTGCTTAATTTTATTTTATAATTGTTGTTTTTATATTTAAGCAGTGCTTATTTGACTGAACGGAATCCAACTCCAAACTGGAAAATTGTGCTTCCTTCATTATCACTGAAGATATCAATTTCTTCGCCAAACGAATGCAGAATTCCAATTTCCGGCATTATTCGGACCGAACGGTTATTTCCGATACGGAAAGGAAATCCGATGTTTGCTTTCAAAGCAGTTGTGTTTTCAGAACCAATCCCGATTGTAAAAAATCCCAATAAAACACTGAACGGAAAAGTACCTTCTTGCTCGCGACTAAATATTACAGCCGGGTTTATTGTGTAAAATCCAGCATCACTTCCGGTCAGCGGACCAAAATATGAACCTTCTAAAAATAACGCGCCATCTATGCCATTTCTTAAAAATTGATATTTGGTATTGGCGTAAATTCCAAATGGCAGAGCCCATCGTGCTCCAATGTCAAATCGGTCAGTTATTCCTAATTTGGCAGAAATATCAGCAAAAGGCAGAATTACTGCATTTGAACCAGATTGATTTGCCAGCATCATAACCGGTGAAAAACTGCCGCCAAATTCGAAATTTCCCGAACCGGCGGTCTGAGCGGTTTCAAAATTAGTTACAGTAAAACAATTGATAAATAACAGCAGACTGCCCGCGAGTATTGCAGCAGATTTGATAAATATCTTTTTCATAATTCCCCCTGATTTTACCATTACTGAAATAATACTTGCAGAGCGTATTTTGTCAAGATAAATATTGACATTTTTTATTTACCAGTGAGAATATTTTGTGCGGTATTTAATTGTATTAATTCTTTTTATTGCCAGCTGCGCGACCCAACCGATTATAAGAAAAACTCCCTATGCGGTGGAAAAACCATTTGACTTAATTGACTCGGTTGTTTATTCAAAACCGCTATTAAGTTTTTGCGCAAACGAAAAGAACGAAATGTTTGTGCTCGATGGTTCGGGAGAGAAAATTTATCGGTTCAGTAATAATTTGTTAGTTGCAGATACAATTGCTCTGCCGCAGAAAATCAATTTTCTCAAAGGTATTGCAACTGACAATTTGTTTATCTATCTTTACAGCGACAACAGTCTTTATCAATTTGACCCGACCAGCCAGAAATTAGCGACCGTGATTAACTGGCAAGACAGAATCAATATTTCCGGCATTGCGGTTACTTCTCAAGGTGAGATTTTTATTTCGGACCGACTGAATAATCAGATTGTATTCGTGAACAATCTTGGCAAAATAAATAAATTCAATACAACCGGCAAAGATTTATTCGTTCCCGCCGGTTTGATTTACGACAATGAAAATACACAATTACTGGTTATCAACAAGGCGCAGAACCGGATTGAAATTTTCTCAAGAATCGGCAGTATTTTATCCGTGATAAATTTACCTGACCTGGCTTGCTCGAATATCGCGGTCAATAAAGATAAAATATTCGTATGGGCGAAGAATAAAAAAAACTTGTATTATCGGATAAAAAGCAAAGCTGACTGGCAGAAAATTTCAGTCAATCAATCAATAATAAACATTGCGTTCTATAATAATCTTTTGTTACTGCTCGATAATTCCAAGGGTATTTTTGTATATCAGATTGATTAATGATTCAGATATTATTGCTTAATTTTATTTTTCTTTTCAATTCACAGACTGAATTTTTTGGAAACGGTTCGGCTGGACCGTACAAGTTGAACGATAATCTGATTTTCATCAAGACCGATTCGGTGTATGTCAATGATTCATTAATTAATTTTAATGATTATCAAATTGATTATAATCAAGGCACGATTCTGTTTAATTATGAATTACCCGAGTCAGTTATAGTCAATGTGCGATATAAAAAAGTTTCATTTTTAGATAGAGATAAATATTTTAATCAAATACCGCAGAAATATGATGCTGAAGACACTACAGCAAGCGGACAAAAACCAATTTCATTTAATCCGCTGACAGATGAAGAATCAGACATTGAGCTAACTGGCTCGAAAACGATTTCGATTGATGTTGGCAATAAACAAGGAACAGGACTTGACCAGGCGACCCGCATTGATGTCAAAGGAAATTTAGGGGGAGTGGAAGTGTCAGCACAACTCTCAGATGTCGGCAATCCGATACCGCCCGAAGGCACGACTAAAGAGCTTGCTGAGTTTGATAAAATTTTGATTAGTTTGAAGACCGATAAATACCAGGCATTGTATGGTGATAATGATTTAAATGTCGGGCAGGGAGCGCTCGGCACAATCAATAAAAAAGTGCTTGGCGTTCTGCTAAAACGGAAGGCGGACAGCGGAGTACGGTCAGCAGATTTGGGTTATGCGAAATCAAAGGGCATATACAAAAAAGTTCTGTTTAATGGCAAAGACAACAAACAGGGTCCGTATCTGCTTAATCAGGATTGTGCGATTGTGCCGGGCACGGAAAATGTTTATCTCAATGGTCAAAGATTGATACGCGGACAAACGCAGGATTACACGATTGATTATAGTCAAGGTTCAGTCACTTTTACCAACCGCCAAATAATCAACTCGTTTTCCCGACTTGAAATTGATTTTGAATACACAACTGAAGATTACAACCGTTACCTGTGGCTTGCCAATAGTCAACTTCAGATTGGTGATGGCTTAAAAATGAGTGCAGGTGTTTATAACGAGTCAGACGATAAGAGCCAGAATTTAATTTATTCTTTGAGTAATGCGGATATTGAATATCTAAAAAATGCGGGTGCGGAGTCAAGTTATGCCTGGCTGTCGGGTGTGAAATATACGGGTCAAGGAAATGGCGACTATATAAAGCAAGATAGTATTTTTGTTTATGCGGGACAGGATTCGGGTGATTATGATGTGCAGTTCACTTATGTTGGATATATGCAGGGTGATTATGTTTATGATAACCCATTTAACCGGTTTTTATACGCAGGTGAAAGACTTGGCAGTTATGTTATTGGACGCCGCGTTCAATTGCCCGGGCAAAACCGGATTTACAATGCCAGTTTAAATTTCGATTTGCCGTATGGACTTAATTTTAATATTGATGGATTTTTGAGCCAGAGAACACGCAATTTATTTGCCCGGTCAAGTAGAAGCGGACTGGGTTACCTGTTTAATGGTGGATATAATAAAGAAAGATTTAAACTAAATTATCACAGAAAAGAATTTGACAATAATTTTTATTTTCCCGGTACATATAAGTCTGTGGATTTTAATTTTAAGTGGGCAGGGAATAAACAAGAATCATTGAAAAACTCAGACGAGATTGAAACACAATTAAAACTTGTAAAAACATTATTACTGAACGGGGGAGCAGGTTGGATAAAATCATTTGACAATAAAACAAGACAGCGGTATTTTGCCAGCGGTAATATATCGCCATCGGAAAATTATGACTTAGCAAGTTTTTCTATCGAGCATTATCCGAATTTGCTTGACCGATATTCAATTAATCTTTCTCCGCAGTATAAAATATTTAAACCGGAAATCAAACTGTTCTGGGAAAACGGAACCAGCCAAAAGCAAAGATATATTTTGCCGAGTTTACAGATTAAACTTAGCCAAACTCTTGATGTCCGGCTGAGTTCGGATTTCAAGCGGTCAATTCTGCAGAATAAAAAAGAGAATGAAGTTTATAAAATCGAGACTGACTTCACAAAAGATGATATTAATATTTCTGGTCTGATTGGCTATCAGAACAACAAAACAGATAATATAAAAGAGAGCGATAATTTTTTCGGAAATCTTACAGCCCAGGTTTCAATCTTTTCCGGTCTTTCCGCATCGCTCGAATATCTACAGCAGCAGGGCGAGACTCAAAAAATAGAAATTTATTATGTCTGGGCTGGTCAAGGGCAGGGCAAATACAAAAAAAATCCCGAGACCGGCGAGTATTATTTTGACCCGCAGGGTGATTATATCCAGGAAAACAGATTGTCCGGTGCCTATAACGCAAGCCGAACCAGAAACCTGCAGGCAAACTGGAATTTTTACAAATGGCAATTTGTCAATTTTGACGGGTATATTTCTTATAACAACCAGTTTGGACAAAGTGCCGATTTACAGACTGCAAGCAATTACCAGCTCAATTTATCAATCCTGCCGTTTGACAAAAATTTTACGATGAAATTAATTAATAATTACGAATATTCCGAAGACAATTATGCAAATATTTTGGCTTTACACCGAACATATAACAATTACCGTGCAGAAATAAACTCGCAGAAAATTGACAACATCCCGATAACATTATCACTTGAATACAATCGCCAGATATCCGAGCGGATAAATTTAGCAGTCGAGCAGGAAAGAAAAGAGCAGGTTTTTACTTTAAGCCCGACTTTCGGATTCGGTGTTAATGTAAAAAGTGAAATCAGTTATAACCGCTCGATGATTTCAAAACCTTTGTATTATTGGAGTCTGGGATGGTTTTACCTGCATAAAATAAAATTCGCACTGGAGCGGAACTGGGCGATTGATAAACTGACTAATCTCAATTCCAGAGTATCAGTAACACGCATCACATCAAGTATTTCTCGATTGCCTTATGATATAAACTTACTTGAGCCGATTGGCATAACACCCGAATTCAAAATCACGCTTGACCGGATAATTCAGTCTGAATTGTCTTCGGCATTCAAGCAGATAATACTTGGCGGTGATTACTCGTTTGTAAAATATCCGGACCGGCCAGCCGAACATAACTTCACAATGAAACTGCAGGCAAATTTTTAAAGAAAACAATCACCGCGAAGGCACGAAAGCACGAAAAATAACCTTTGATTAAAATTGTAGGTAGGGACTTTAACCGTGCAAATAATCTTATTATTGTTAACTCAAAAACTCACAACTCACGAACTCATAAACTAAAAGTTTTCCTTGACAAAAATGCTATTTTATGGTATAATAACACATTAGTTAGAA
Organism: uncultured bacterium; assembly: GCA_964642595.1. Taxonomy (GTDB): domain Bacteria; phylum Hydrothermota; class Tepidihabitantia; order Tepidihabitantales; family CAIPLT01; genus CAIPLT01. The sequence goes on along the minus strand of CAZXRM010000015.1, from coordinate 1,647 downwards.
ATGTCTAATTGCAAATTTCTAATTAGTGTAGTAAATTGCAATAATTTATCATTCCGTGCTTGACACGGAATCCAGTTCTCAGTAATACAATTCTGGATTCCCGTTTTCACGGGAATGACAATTAAATGGTTGTTCTTTGATATTTAGGAAAGAAATACCTCAAAGTTTTGATGTAGGGCAGACCTTCAGGTCTGCGAGTTTAAATAAGCACGGCTGAAGCCGTGCCCTACATATTTTGTGTCTCTGTGGTTAAGTTTGTTTAAAATGTGACCAACCCCGCCCGGGTGCAGTGACGGGCAGGCGTCTGTAGTATGTACCCCATTATGGACGGGGTCTTTTAAGTCGGGCAATTTGACTGGATTTTTGACGGCTAATTTGACTGGTAAAACTCCGTCTAAATTGACAAGTCGAAACCCGTTTATTAAGCCATCTCGTTTTTCAAGCAGTTTGACGACTATCAAGCCGTCAAGCATCAAAAGACGGATCAAATCAAATACAAAATCTAAGATAAAATCAGGAATGAAATTTGGTGTTGGACTCGGAAAAAATCAAAGATTAACTCTATAAATAGTAACAATTTTACCAAATACAATTACACTTGATTCTTTTATAATCCATATTAAGCATTTTCCACATCTTCACAGTCTCTTTGCATATTCCGATATTCTTGTAGTTATATTTACTGTTTAAGTATTGGATAATACTCGAATACATTTGAAATCTAATTTTTGAATCAATTTTTTTACCCCAGTTTGAAGTTTCAGTTAGATACTTGACCCAAGATTTATCAGTGCATCCATTTATCGTGCTTTGCAAACCTCTTAATGAACCTAATGTTATTCTTTCAGGTATGAATCTCTCAAAAATTAAATCAATCAATTCTTGATAATATTTCTCCCAACTTTCAATTGGAACCATAGGGTCAATTCTTACTCTTACTTCAAAACCGTCATTAAATAATTTTTGTGCCGCTTCAATTCTCCTTATTACTTTTGGCGCCTTTTCCCATTTGTTTGCGACTGGAATTGCATTTAATGAAAAACTTATTATTACTTGATTGTGAGATTCAAGTTCTAAAAGATTCTTAACATTTGATGATTTTGTTAAGAATAAAACTCTATGAATATTCTGTGCTTCAAACATCGGGATAATAAACTTTGAGAACGGATTGTCGCTATATTCATACATAAGCGAATCTGCAATTTCACCGGTATTAAGAATTTCAGGAGTTTTGACTTCTTCTAAAAAAGTCCTGGTATGAAGTTCTATTTTATCATAATCTTTAACAACCGGTGCTTTGCCATTTGGTTGAAATCGAAAAGTCCCTTTCAAATAACACCAACTACAGTCATAAGGACATCCATAAGCCCATTTTAGTTCAACAAAATGAGGACAAACAACATCTGTATCTTTTTCAGGTATCGGTGTTTTTTCGAACCGAGTAATTATTGATCCATCACTAACCTTTTTTACCATTATCTTATTTAATCCATTGATCATTTTGTAATTATCATATTTGATTTTAATACGAGATATTAAGCTGTTTTTACTATCAAATGGAAAAGACAATGATTTTACTTGTTCTGTTTTTCTACTTAATTTAATCATTGGATTTATTATTTTTTAATCTATCACGTTCACATATCT
>CAZXRM010000014.1:9117-14748 GCA_964642595.1 uncultured bacterium | reverse complement strand
TTCCAAAGATAATTATTTTCATACTCAATGATAATGAGTAATACTAATTTGTCAAGATTATTATAAAAGTTCTAAAAACATTTTCCTTGACAAATACAAGTTTTTTGATTATCTATCATTGAGTATGAAAATAATTATCTTTGGAAAGCCCGGTTGTTCTGTGTGTCAGAAAGTTAAAGAGAAGATGGAATATTTCTCTGAGAAAGAAACCCCGATTGCGATTGATTATTTTGATGTCGAAACGGTTGATGGACTTGCCGAAAGCGCCTATCGCGGTATTCCGGAAATCCCAACCGTGATTCTAATGGATGACGACAAAGAAATCAAACGCTGGGTACAGTCCGCGCCAATCTTCTCAGAACTAAAAGAACTACTCGGAAACAAATAATAACCACAGGTAAACACAGATGAACGCGGTCTATTTTACAGCCCCTAATCGTGCTTATTCGTGTGCATTCGTGGTTAAAATTTAGTATATGAAAATCCTTGGTTTTATTGAGACATCGCTCGTTGACTGGGACAAGAAAGTCTCGTCCGTGATTTTCTTAGGCGGGTGTAACTTCAATTGCCCATTCTGCCAGAACTATCCATTGGTCAAAGAATCTAAAAAACTCAAAGAATTCGAATGGGAACAAATCAAGGAAAAACTGCTTGCTAAAAAGAACTGGATTGACGGTGTTGTTATAAGCGGTGGCGAGCCAATGATGCACCCGGAGATTTTCGGACTACTCTATAAAATCAAACAACTTGGATTTCTGACCAAAGTTGACACTAATGGATTTTACCCTTATCCCTTAAAAGAAGCAATTGAAGCCGGGCTGGTTGATTATATTGCGATGGACATTAAAACCAACCTTAATCACATTACGGATTATGATGAGAATAACCCCGCCACAAAATACTATCATTTACTAATCAGCGATAAATACAACAAAGCCTGCGGCCGCACGATTTATCTAATTGTCATTGAACGGACGATTAAATTATTAAAAGAATGTGGCAAAGATTACGAATTCCGCACAACTCTTGTACCCGGCATTGTTGATTTAGACGATTTATTAGCAATCGGTCAGAAGCTTACCCCGGCTAAAAGATATTTTATCCAGCAGTTTGTGCCCGAAAATGCCCGGCTCGAAAAATTCAAGAAAGTCAAACCCTATAAAAAAGAAGAAGTCGAAAAAATCCTACCCGCACTTCAGAAATATTTTGACCAAGTGAAACTTCGTGGTTTTTAAACAACCCTAAAGGGTTGCCCTACATACTATAAGATTATTTTGTAGGGCAAGGTTTTAACCTTGCTTAATATTTATTGAATGATTATTTTATTCGTATATATGTTGTTATTAATTTCTGTTTTCAAGAAATAAATGCCAGATTTCAAATTGTCTGAATTTATCGGCAAGGAATAATTGCCAGATTGATATTCTTGGTCAGTAATCGTCGTAACAACTTGACCAATACCATTATACATTCTGATTTTTACTCGGGAATCTTGGCTAAGATTAAGTAATATTTTTGAGTCTAATTTTAAAGGATTAGGTTCGATACTAAATTGTGATTTTCGTATTGGCGTCGGTGTTTCGGTCTGTTGTGCAATGTTGGTTGTCGAATTTGTGACACTGTTATTATAAACCGAATACTGTGGTTCATAACACCAGAACTCGTTAGTCCGGTTTCCTTTCAGGGCATAGACTTTATCATTATAATAAACCAACGCGCCACCACCATAAACTTTCTTACTGCTACCGGCTCGGGGAATTGTATCTTTTTCGGTCCATTTGTTCTGGTTAATATTATAAATCCAGAACGACTGGCTGTTGCCGCCTTTGAATGCATAAATTAGCGAATCACCGTCATAACACATTGCTGCACCGTCTTTGATTTTCACTTTTTTATTTAGTTGCTGGTCTCTTTGCGGCAGACTTTCCAGTTCAAGCCAGTTGTTTAGAGATACGCTATAGCGATAAAACTCGTTATATTTGGCACCGCCTTTTAACGCATAGACGATATTATTGCCATCATCCGCAACTAGACAACTGCCGTCGCCGAATGCTTTGGTATTTGGTCCGTGTGGAGCAGTCGCAAAAGATTTGCGCCAGGAATCACCTTGACAATGGAATGCGTAAAATTCGAGTGTCTTATTACCTTTAAGCAGGAAAACATATTGTGTTGAACTTCTATTGATATAAGCGAGCCCGGCGCCGCCTTTAACTTTTTTAATCGGCACCGTTAAAAACGGCACATCCTGTTTTCGATACCAGGTATCGGCTGAAACATCATAAGCCCAGAATTCGAGCGTGTTATTACCTTTGGTCGCATACAGCATATCTGGACTGGCATCATCATTATAAGCCAGTGCACCGCCTTTATTTACTTTTTTACGCTGCACCCTGCCCAACAGCATTGCATACGGCAGAGTATCTTTCGTCGTCCATAAATCACTGCCGGCATTATAAACATAAAATTCCCGTGTGTTATTGCCTTTCAATGCATAAATATTTCCGGAAACGCCGAGCGCCAAAGCACCGCCACTTTTGACTGTTTTGTCATTCGGACCAAACGGCACAGTATCTTTCATTGACCAGGGCGGTATGAAATTAACCACAACCGAATCGAATTTAACATTATTGAACGGATTATCATCAATATTCAAAGCAGTTGAACATCTTAAACTATAAGTGCCAGCCTCGAACCAGAATGTCTTGAAAGTCCGGGTCGAACTTGAGTTGATATTGAGTGCGACATACGATGAATCAAGATAAACCTGTGTTCCGGATAAATCATAAATCTTGAAAAACGAGTAAAAACTATCGCGCTGCGAACCAAAATTCTTAACCGTTGCTTTGGGTGATAAGTTTCCGCGATAGATTGTGTCCGGCGGAGTGGTGATTGCGGTCACACCCGCATCTTTAACAATCACGGTTACCGAACGCGACATCGTGTCGTTAGTCGGTGTAACATCGCCTGACACATAAGTCGAACAGCGAACCGTATATGTTCCGCGCGGCGAAGACCATCCCGCGAAATTGACTGTATCTTCAGTATTGGTATTAAGTTTCTTGCTTCGGGTGCTCGTATAAATTCCGCCGATTTTAAAAGTTACATTGAAAGTCGTGCTGTCCGCGCCAAAATTCTTGACTTTTGCCCTTGGTATTATAGCACCGGTTGAATCAATCAAGCCCACCGGCTGAACAATTTCAGTCACGCCCACATCTTTGCTTGATGTAATCGGTACTGATGCTTGATAACGATAAAAATTCTGTTTTGTAACCGTCACTTTCATTGTACTACCTGATGCTTGCGGAGCAATCGGAATCGAAACCGGATTGCCGGTGCCTCTTGCCACGCCGATAATTTCATTACTCACGGTTAAAGCAATTACTGAACTGTCATTTGCGGTCACGGTAAAACTGGTCGCGGTCGAAGATAGAACTGAAGCGTGGCTGACGGTCAAGTTTTGCGGGACTTCAGAATAGAGCGGTTGAAATACATCGCCATGATGATGGAATAAATGATAAGTTACAGTTTTACTTCCCGTATTATAAGGCCAGCTTGATGATTGCAAAAAGTACTTAGCATAGTTCATCGCAAAGCAGGGCATAAGCACGCTGGTTGAAATCATATCTGTCGCCGGATAATCGTTCATAAACTGCTGCCACATACAATCATACATTCCCCAACCATAAGTATCATTGACAAATGAATAAGAAACTTCGCTCGGTGTATTTACACCTACTGCGCCCTTCGGAACTCCGCTGATATTATACCGATGAAACTTCTCGGCGAAAACTTCAGTCGAATTATTGTATTTGCCAGTCAGACAATTATGCGAATTGACAAATGTCAAATTGTCGTTGGTCAGGTTATTAATATCAGAATTACTATATGCTGGCTCTCCCCAGCCTTCTTCATATCCATGGTCGCGATGCTGAACTAAAAAAGCACCGGAATTTATTGCATTGGTAATTCCGGTTGAAGTACCGTTAGACCACCAGTTTGCATCATAAGGATTGGTCAAAGATGGAAGCCAACCCCGATTATAAAAATAATTAACAACCGTTGATGTATTAGTCGCACTTGACCAAGCACCACCGACAACCGGTGTTCCATTGTAAATTGCATATTGTCTTTCCGGATTTTTCCCAAGCCCATTGATAAAAAATCCCCTGATTACTTCACCACAAATCTGAAACCACCGCGCATCACCGGATTGGCTTGACCAGGCACAGGCAACCAAAGGATGGTAATAAAAATTGGTTGAGGTCGGCGGGGTTCTTTCGTAATTCAGAAACTTTTTGACCATAATACTAAGTTGTGATTCATTCTGAGCACAGATTCTTCCATGATACATATCCGGTAAATCATCGCCACCAACATCCGCATATTTATTGTCCGACACGCAATAAGAACTCCACATTGGTGAAGTCACGCCGTATGCTTTATCACCCGATGTCGCATAATCCGAAAGAATCAGAAATCCGACTGGTCTTGGGCTCCAGGTATTATAGGCACTATTCAAAAAATTCTCAATTGCGGTGGCAGTCGAGCCGCCGATTTCAGTCAAAGTATAGACATCGCTCGTAATCCCCTGCAATTTACGCCAGTTCTTGATTGTATCACCCCAGGCAACAAAAATTGGGTCATCCGGTGTAATAATAATATATTCAACACCATCCCGGTTTGGCTCAGACAGTTTTGCATAATACCTGGCATAATCAAACTCGGGTAAAGAATTGTAATTTAATAAATGCCCTTGCAGCATCGGCTCCCAGTAAGGATTGCGCAAAGCATCATCGCCAAAATGTCCGTTTCCGCCTTCAAACTCGATTCTTATCCTTATATCTTTATATACAATCAAATCTTTGGTTATTGGATTATACTGAAAAGGTGTCACACCGCAAATCACGCAGTCAACACCTCTAATTTGCATTGGTTCAGACAATCTCACCGGTGACAATGGATAAAATTCGTTCTTGCCATAGATGTTCATATCTTTGACATATCGGGTTGGCGAATTGTCCGTATCGAGCGGGATTTTTGCAGCGGGCAGAACATCAATATTATGATAAGTTTCGGTTCTGGCTTCTGAAATTATTGCTTTGGCAGTCGCACCTTGCGGAATTGCAATATATCTGCCCGTGCCTTGCAGACTCGGCGCGCCTTCGTCATTCGGTAAAAACATACCCGGCACGCCATAGGTTTTCATCACTGCGCCGTCGCTTTCGATTTCATCTGTCACCATTTGGTGCACGCTGAAAATAAGCTCAACCCCGCCGTCGGTTGCGGATACGACATTAAACAGGTTGTTTTTACCCAGACTATTCGGAAAATTTACGACTTCGCTACTGGCAAAAATAAATGAAAAAATTAATAAAAATAATAAAATTGCTTTGCGCATAATTCTCCTTGTAAATTTTTATGGAACATATTATGAAATATTCTAACAAAATCAATTTAAGATTTCAAGAGCAACATAAATTTAACCCATCAACTCATCAACCCAAAGACGCGAAGCATAGATGGAGCGAAGCGACATCAACTCATTAACTCATTATTTGCTATTGACAAAACAACTATTTTATGGTATAATAGCACTAATGTTAGAAATGTCGAGTTAGTCGCTGTCATTCT
>CAZXRM010000014.1:5070-9017 GCA_964642595.1 uncultured bacterium | reverse complement strand
TTTTATGGTATAATAGCACTAATGTTAGAAATGTCGAGTTAGTCGCTGTCATTCTGAGCGAAGCGAAGAATCTCTAATACTAGTAAAAATAGATTCTTCAGTCGTTACACTCCTTCAGAATGACAATAAAAGTAGTCTTGCTCTTTGAAACTTGGGAAAAGATTAACCGCAGAGTGCGCGGAGTTCGCAGAGAGAAAACTATAAGGAATCCAGGAATATCGGAGAAAATATTCTTGGTTTCTTGGTCTCTTTATAAGATTTCCTCTGTGCCTCTGTGTCTCTGAGGTAAATTCTTAAAAATACTGCAAACCCGTCCGGGTGCGGTGACGGGCTTGCCTCTGCTGTATCTCCCCCTTTATGCAGGGGGTCTTGTATGACGGGAAAAAAGACTCCCTTTTTACCGGCTAATTTGACTGCTAAAAGACTGTCTAAATTGCCAAATCAAAAGTCATCTTTTAAGCCGTCATATTTTTCAGGTAATTTCACATCTAAATTATCTCCATCCATCAAAAGATGCGTCAAATCATGCATTTTATCAAGCGTGAAATCAAGTATGAAGTCTGATATTGGACTCAAGAAAATAAATCAAAATTTAAAGGTCATTTACACTGATACTGCTGTAAAGCAAACTTACAACCAAAACAATTAAGACCGAGTTCTTATTGTATCTTCATTGACATATCAATAATCGGTGCCGAGTGAGTCAGCGCGCCGATTGAGATATAATCAACCTCGGTTTCAGCAATCTTTTTGACCGTCTTTAGATTGACCCCGCCCGATACTTCTAATTTGGCTCTGCCCTTTGCGAGTTTGACCGCTTGCCGGATTTGCTTAATTGACATATTATCCAGCATTATCCAGGGAACTTTCAATTCTAATGCCTGTCTGACTTCTGACAGGTTTTTAGTTTCCACTTCAAACTCATAAACTCCTGCCCCGCACCGAACTTGTTCTGATGCTCGGGTTTGAACTTTGAACTCTTGAACTTTTCTAACCGCATTCTCAATCCCGCCCGCTGATTTTATGTGATTGTCCTTAATCATAATCATATCATATAGACCAAACCGATGATTCTCACCCCCGCCTGCCCTCACCGCATATTTTTCAAGAATTCTTAAATTAGGCGTGGTTTTGCGGGTATCAAGTATTTTAACTTTTGTATGCGCCGTCTGTTCAACAAACTTTCTGGTCAGGGTTGCAATGCCGGATAATCGGCACAGAAAATTGAGAGCAGTTCGTTCTCCGGTCAGCAAAGTTTGAGTGCTACCTTTTATCTCGGCAATTATCTTTCCTTTATTAAACCGTTCGCCGTCCTTGATAAAAAATCTGACCCGGACTTTCGGATTGAGCAATTTAAAAACAATCGGCACGACTTCACTACCGGCTAAAACACCATCCTGTTTGGCAATAATCCGCGCAATTAAATATTGATTTTTCGGAACGGTCAGTTTCGTCGTAATATCGCCCTGCCCGATATCTTCCCGCAATGCATCTCTTATTAAACCTATGATTTGTGTTTTGCTATTAATAAATGTTTTTCGTTTCATAATTCAGAATTTGAACTCTTTTATCCTTTTCGATAAACTCAATTATTGTTTTGAAATTTTTATCAAGCATTTTTGATTCGGTGTTGACCGAAACGATTGACAGTTCTGAGCGCTGCCATAAATCCTGATGATTGGTCTCGGCGATTGCGATATTGAAATTAATGTGCAGTCGCTTGATTATACTTTGCAAAACGCTCCGTTTTTCTTTTAAAGACAAACAATCATTGACCAGACAGTCAATCATCAACAAACCAACTGACATCTTAATTTTATTTACTGTGCTTCGGGCAGTACACTGCGGGCGACTTCTTCGATTTTATATATTTCCATAATATCCTGCGGCTGTAAATCACTGGCATTGTCAATCCCGATACCGCATTCAAAACCGGTTTCGACTTCTTTTACATCATCCTTGAATCTTTTTAGAGAGCCGATTTTACTTTTGAGAATTTCTTTATTGGCTCGATACACCCTGACCAGCGCGTTGCGCACAACCTTGCCTTCCAGCACATAACTACCGGCAATCATTCCCATCTTCGGAATATTGAATACCTGACGGATTTCGGCTTTACCGATGACCACTTCTTTTTCTTCCGGCTCTAAAAGACCGAGCATTGCTGCCCGGATATCGTCAATTGCCGCATAGATGATTCGGTAAATTCTGATTTCGACCCCTGCCCTTTCCGCAACCCTGGTTGCTTCAGACAGGGCATTAATATGATAACCAACAATCACGGCTTGCGATGCTTCGGCTAAAAGCACATCCGAACTTGTGATTGCGCCGATGCCGGAATGGATAACCCGGATGCGGACTTCTTCGATTGACAGCCCTTCCAGCGCATCTTTCAGCGCTTCGGCTGAACCATAAGTATCGGATTTTAGCACGATTTTCAATTCTTTGATTGTGCCGTCAATAATTTTCTGCTGCATCTGCTCAAGCGTGATTTTCTGCATCTCGCCGTGTTTCAGACGAATATCCCGTTTCATCAAAGCGTGGCGGGTAGCGATTTCGCGTGCGGTTCTTTCATCGGCAACAACTTCAAACCGGTCACCGGCATCAGACAGACCAGAACTTCCTAAAATCAAGACCGGAATTGACGGTGTTGCTACATCCACTCTTTTGAAACTTTCATTGAGTAAATCCCGCACCCGACCATAATTACTACCAGTAACAAAAGCATCGCCCCGTTTCAAAGAACCCTGCTGGATTAAAACCGTGATAATATTCCCCCTGCCTTTTTCTACCCGGCTTTCGACCACGACCCCTTTTGCCGGGCCAGTGTTAACTGCTTGCAGTTTTAACTCTTCCGCAACCAATAGAATTCCTTCGAGCAAATCTTCCATTCCCATCCCAGTATGTACCGAAGTGCAGATACATAAAGTGTCACCACCATAACCTTCAACGCTCAAACCCTGCTGCGCGAGTTGAGTTTTAACCATCTCGGGATTAGCATTGGGCAAATCGCATTTGGTAATCGCAACAATGATTGTAATACCTGCCGCTCGCGCGTGGTTTAACGCTTCGATTGTCTGGGGCATCACACCTTCACCGGCGGCGATGACCAGCACCGCAATATCCGTAATCTGCGCACCGCGCGCCCGCATTGCCGTAAATGCCTCGTGTCCCGGCGTATCAAGAAATGTAATCTTTTTATCTTTGTATTGAACTAAATAAGCGCCGGTGTGCTGGGTAATCCGGCCAAACTCCTTTTCCGCAACTTTAGTTTTTCGGATATAATCAAGAATCGAAGTTTTGCCGTGGTCAACATGTCCCATCACGACTACGACCGGCGGTCGTTCTTTTTGCTCGCCTTTGACTACTGGTATTTCAACCTCTTCTTCGATTTCAACCGTAAAGTGAAATTCGTCGGCTAAGAGAGAAATCGTGTCCGGGTCAAGCCGCTGGTTCAAAGTTGCGAGCATTCCGAGCCCGATGCACTTTTTAATAATCTCGACCGGCGGAATGTTAAACAAATGGGCAAGTTCCGCAACGCTGACGAACGGCGCAACCTTTACCTTCTTGGTCGGTATAACCGTCTGTGTTTCATGGGCTTTTTCGATATGCTTGTGGTGCGCTTTGATTTCCCGATGCTCAATCTTTATCATCGTCTCTTTGATTGCCTTTTTGATGTCCGGTTCGACCGGTTTTTCCACTGGCTTGGGCGGCTCGACCGGCACCGGTTTTTTCTTGAGAGTTTCTTTGACCGCGGTCTTTTCTTTTCTTAACCGCTCTTTGACCATTTCGAATTCTTCGGAAGTAATGCGGGCAGTATATCCGCGGTGCGGGCAGCCGAGTTCTTTTAGAATTGAAACCAATGCCTCAGACGACAAATTTAACTTTGCCGCCGCTTCAAATACCTTATCGCCCTCGACCGTCTTTTTTACCTTAGTTGACGGCTT
>CAZXRM010000014.1:0-4970 GCA_964642595.1 uncultured bacterium | reverse complement strand
TTATTCTGCCGATAATCTTTCTTTTATTATTTTTTTCAGTTCTTCGATTTTTTCAATTTCATAACCGGTCGTTTCGGCCAGTTGCTCGGAAGAAGTATTTAAGATATCGAATGCGGTAATTATCTGCGCATCCTGAAGTTTGGTCATCTCTTCTTCGGATAATTCCAAATCCCGTAACGACACGCTCTTTGATTTGGTGATAATCTGGCGGTTGCCGTAATCCGATGCTTTGAGCACTTCCAATCTTATGCCGACCAGGTTTCCTGCCAGCCAGACATTCTGCCCTCTTTTACCAATCGCAATCGAGAAATCTTCGTCTGGCACAATCACAAAATAGCCATCGCCTTCTTTGAAAACTTCTTTGGTTTTGGCTGGTGCCAGCGCACGGGAAATATAAGAATTGATTTCCTTGCTGAATAGCACGATGTCAATCTTTTCTCCGGATATTTCTTTAATCACATTTTGAATACGCGATTTGCGGTAGCCGACACAGGCGCCAACCGGGTCAACCTTTTCATCATTAGTCAAGACTGCGACCTTGGCGCGAAATCCTGGTGCCCGGGCAATCGCCTTGATTTCGACAATCCCTTCCCGGATTTCCGGTACTTCTTTGATTAACAGTTTCTTTAAAAAGTCGTTGTGGGTTCGAGAAAGAAAGATGCGTGGTCCGATTGGAGTTTTTTCGACCCGATACACCAACGCTTTGATTGGCGCGCCCTGGCGGTAGTGGTCGGTTTTTAACTGGTCGCGGTTTGCCAGGATTGCTTCGGTCAGACCGATATTTACTGTAATCTCGTCTTTGCCGATTTTTGTCACGGTGCCGGATATGATTTCATTGCGCTTGCGATTGAATTCATCGAACATTTTATTACGCTCGGCTTCACGTAGTTTCAACATCAGTTCATCCGATGCCTTGCGGATTGCGCTCCGACCGATTTCTTCCAGAGGAATTTCAATCCGAATCTGGTCACCAGCTTTAGCATCCGATTTCTTTATCTGTGCTTCGTTCTTTTCGATTTCTAACACCGGGTCAAGCACCGTCATAACGACTTTCTTGAGCATATAGACATTTATCGAACTCACATCCGGCGAGATATCCACTTCGAACTCGGCGTCCTGCCCGAACCTTCGCTTCAAACCGGCAATAATCGCCATCTTCAGAGTCTCCGAAACATAGGTAATGTCAACATTCCGGATTCGGGCAATCTGAGTAATAAGATTCGAAATTTCTTTGCTATTCATCAACTACTCCTTTACAATAATATCACTTTCTTCTTTATTTTCCTTGCCAGAATTGCATTGGTCGCAGATAAAGAGTTACTGAGTTGGTGTGTTGCCCGCTTCGACTCGGTTGTATCGAGGTGAGCTGAGTTGATGAGTTTTGAGTTTAACTCATTAACCCAAAAACCCCTTAACTCATTAATCCATTTCTCTGCGTTTACCTGCGTCCCTATATTCATATTTTATCTGCGTCCTCGTTTTTTGTCTTTGCCGGCAAAAAGTTTGTCATCGGGTACGATGATTCGTCCATTATTTATATCACAGTATTTGATAACCTGTTCTGTATCCGGTTTTCCGCTCGAGCCCTTGATATTCTTTATAATAATACCATCATCATTCACCGATAAAACCGTTCCTTTAAAATTTCCGAGCCGGGTCGAAACTGAAACCGTCTCATTGACCGCTGACTGAAAATCTTTATAATTGCGCAGTTTTCGTTCAATACCCGGCGACGATACTTCCAGAAAATACCGGTCATTGATAAGATTTTCCATATCCAACCGTAAAGAAAGTTTGTTCGAGACATCCGCACACATATCAATCGTCACACCGGCGGGACTGGTAATCCAGACTCTTAAAAACCTGCCTTTAAATTCAGCATCATATAACTCGACATTACAGGATTTTAACGTTTCCTCAAGTAACGCTGCTAATGCAGGTGAAATAGTCTTTTTCATTAATCTATTATATGGTTAAATACTGCTAAGTCAAGAAAAACTTGCGAGGGTTCAGAATAAAGCTATGATTACCCGAATAAACACAAGATTACCCCGATTAAACTTTATAAATATCGCATGTGTATAATCGAGCGGGCGGTTTGTCAAAATTATTTAAAGAAACTATTGACAAAATTAAAAATTTGTGTAAAGTTAGGTATATTAAAGTATGTGGTATCACCAGATACTTTAAAATGTAATAAAATAAAAGACAATACTCGCTTTGTCTGAGACGAGATTCAATTGTTTCGAATCCGTTTTGGTGGGCGATTTTGTGGAGGAAGTATGACATTAACGAAAGAGTTAAAGAGCAAGTTGATTGGTGACTTTCGTCTCCATGAAAAAGATACGGGTTCACCCGAGGTTCAGATTGTAATTCTGACCGAACGAATAAAACTACTGACCGAACATCTGAAGGTCCATAAAAAAGATAGACACTCCCGACGGGGCTTAATCAAAATGGTTAACGAGCGCCGCCGGCACTTAAATTATCTTTTTGAACACCATAAAGACCGGTACAAAAAAATCGTTGATAAACTGAACCTGCGTGGTATCTGATTATCAACTTACTTTCAATAATTAAAAAAATATGAAAAAAGTAGAACTTGAATTAAACAATAGGATTTTAAGTTTAGAAACTGGCTTGATTGCCCGTCAGGCATCAGGAAGTGTTTTAGTAAGATACGGAGATACGGTTGTTTTGGTTGCTGCGGTATTTGACAAAGAAGTCGCACCCGACCAGGATTTTCTGCCTTTAACGGTTGATTATCGGGAACCGACTTATGCGGGTGGGAAAATTCCCGGCGGATTTTTCAAACGCGAAGGCAAACCCCGCGACAAAGAAATTCTTGTGTCACGGCTGGTTGACCGTCCAATCCGACCATTATTTCCTAAAGAATATCGCAACGACACGCAAATCATCGGCTCACTATTATCCAGTGATTTGGAAAACGAAGGTGATTTTCTGACTATCATTGGCGCTTCCACGGCTTTGATGATTTCTGAAATACCTTACTCGATTCCAATCGGTGGCGTGCGGGTAGCAAAAATTGACGATAGATTTGTCATTAATCCTCCTCTGTCCGAACAAGACCGGGCGGTTTTAAATTTGATTGTCGCCGGCACCAAAGATTCGATTGTGATGCTCGAAGGCGGTGCCAAAGAAGTCTCAAACGAAGATTTAGTCGCAGCCATCGAATTTGCCCAGCCCGAAATAAAAAAGATTATCGAACTCCAGGAAGCACTTGTCCATCAAATCGGCAAACCCAAACTGGAATTAGATGAACTGATTCCTAAGGAACAGGTCGAAAAAGACAATGAATTTGCGAAAATCGTTACTGAAAAAACTTTAAACTTAATTGTTGATGCAAATAATATTAAAGATAAAACTGAACGCAACGATACAATCAACGAGATAGTCAGTAATGTTGCTAAAGAATTGAATGATAAATATCCGGACTGCAAAGCAAAAGTAATCAATGTCGTTGATGATATAATTCAGGAAGATATGCGCAAGCGTATTCTTGAACATAATACCCGTCTCGACGGCAGAACTCCCGAACAAATCCGTCCAATCAGCTGTGCAATCAGCGTTTTACCCAGGACTCATGGCTCGGCAATTTTTACCCGTGGTCAAACCCAGTGTCTGGCAGTCACCACGCTCGGTACAAAGTCGGACGAGCAGATTATCGAAGATATCGAACGGCAGGACACAAAATCATTTATGCTCCATTATAATTTCCCGGGTTTTGCTACCGGCGAAGTAAAACCAGTGCGCGGACCGGGCAGGCGGGAAATCGGACACGGCGCTTTAGCCGAACGTGCAATCGAAGCGGTTATTCCGGTTGATGATACATTTCCTTATACCGTACGGGTTGTTGCCGATATTCTCGAATCGAACGGCTCATCGTCAATGGCAACCGTGTGCAGTTCGTCTTTATCATTAATGGATGCCGGTGTACCGATAAAAAGTGCGGTCGCGGGCATCGCAATGGGGCTCATAACCGGTAAAGATAAATATGTGATACTTACCGACATCCTTGGCGCCGAAGACCATTACGGTGATATGGATTTTAAAGTCGCCGGCACAAGAAGCGGTATTACCGCAATCCAACTTGACCTAAAAGTTACCGGCGTGCCGATTGCGATTTTAAAACAAGCAATCGAGCAAGCGACCAAAGTCCGGTTCGAGATTCTTAGCATAATGTCCAAGACCATCGAATCGCCTCGCTCCAGCATTTCTCAGTATGCGCCGAAAATCGTTGCCTTCAAAATCAAGAAGGAAAAAATTGGCGAAGTTATCGGACCGGGCGGTAAAATCATTCGACGGATTCTGGAAGAAACCGGCGCCGAGATTGATATTGACGATGATGGCGAAGTCACAATTTCCGCGCCGACCGACGAACAATTGGAAAAAGCCCGCGCCCGGGTATTGGAAATCACCGAAGAAGTTGAAGTCGGTAAAATCTATACCGGTATTGTCCGAAGAATTGTCAATTTTGGATGTTTTGTCGAGATTCTGCCGGGTAAAGAAGGTCTTGTCCATATTTCACAGCTGGCCCATCATCGGGTAAAAAATGTTACCGATGTTGTTAAGGTTGGAGATGAGATAAAGGTAAAAGTTACTGAAATTGATGATATGGGACGAGTCAATCTCTCCAAACGCCAAGCTGACCCAGCGGATGGTAAACAAGAATAATTTACTGGGAAGCAGAGATTGAACGAAGCAAAATCAACCGGGACGCAGATAGCTGCGAAGCAGAGATTGAGCGTCAGCGAAATCAACAAGGAAGCAGATATAAAAGATAAAGAATATCGGAAAACATATTTTATAAGGAAGCCAGGAAAAACAGGAGATTTTTCTTGGTTTCATGGTCTCCTTATAATTTTTCATTGCAATCAGCGAAAATCTGCGTCCAATTTATTTTCTAAATGAACCCGATTCAGGTAACCAGAATAGGTGCAAACTTTTCG
>CAZXRM010000013.1:0-15003 GCA_964642595.1 uncultured bacterium | reverse complement strand
GTTAAATTATTTCGAATGTGATTTAGTATATTGTGTCAATACGTTAGAAGCAAAGTATATTTAACTGGTTGATGAGTGAAGTCATATAAAAAATGCAATTATAATTTTGAGAGCATATCAAGAATAAGTTCTGCTGAGACACTGAGAACTTTGATTTAACAATCTTGACAGGAATAAATTAATCGCTAACATATATCAACTGGAGAAAGTCTGTTCCAAACAGACCAAGTTCTTTGAAATACTTGGCAGGGAAGGTTGTGAAAATCAACCACGGTCCCACCCACTGTGAGTAGTAACGAAACTTTTGTTGTGCCACTGCCCTGAAGTATGCGCTTCGCTTAACTTCAGGGTGGGAAGGTAAAAGTGTAGATAGCTACAAGTCAGGATACCTGTTCTTCAAATAACACAGATAACACGAATCAATTGAGAAAAAACCTGTGTAATCTCAAATCTTATCTGTGTAATCATTTTGAAAAAATCGCCTTGCGCGGAAAGGAATGATTTGATGAAAAAATTATTAGTTGTTAGTTGTTGGTTGTCGGTTGTCTGGTTATTTGCTGATAATCAGCAATTGAATATCCAATCTCCATTATCAAATTTGTCCGATACAGTTTTTGTGACTGCCAGCCGGGTTGAATCCCGCATTTTTAATTTGCCAATTAGCTCGATTTTGATTACGAAAAAAGATTTAGCGATAAAATCAATCGGTGATGTCGCTTCGTCTATAGCCAACGAAGCAGGTGTAGATATCCGAAATTACTCAATTATCAACGGTGCGTCAACAATTAGTCTTTTAGGTTCAACTAGTCAGCAGGTTTTAGTTTTACTTGATAATATTCAAATCAACTCACCGTCATCCGGTACGCCAGATTTAGGTCTTATTCCAGTTTATAATCTTGACCGCATCGAAATTGTCAAAGGACCGACTTCCAGTTTATATGGCGCGAACGCGCTTGGAGGAGTTGTCAATTTTATCTCGGAAAGTCCGTTTAATAATACTGAAACACTAAAATTTCAGGCATTTGCTGATTATGGTTCGAATAATACTTATAACTGCAAATTTCAGACTAAAAGTGAATTTTTCAAATATAGTTTTATCTTTGATGTCAGTCAAAATAATACAGACGGTTTACGCACCAATGATAACCAATTATCAAATGCTTTACAATTAAAAACCGGTTATAAATTCAACGATAAAAATAAAATCCGTTTGGATTTAAAATATAGCGAAAAAGAAATTGGCTTGCCCGGACCACAACCCGAATCATCGCAACATCCATTATACGGCGATAATTCATCATTCACCAAATATGACCGTCAATGGGATAACCTGTATCAGGTAAAATTCAATTATGAGTTAAGATTGAATCCTAAAATGGACTTAATTTTCAATTCTTTATATTCAAACAGCAAAACAAGATTTTTATGGGTAAATCAATATGCAGCCGATACTGCTTTATTCAACGATTATTATCATACGAAATCAGTAACCAGCAATCTTGTCAGTCGTTATAATTTCTCAGCAGAAAAAAATATCGTTTTGGGAATTGACTTTATAAAAGATCTATTTCTTGCTCAAAGCGAATATCCTTCTGATACTCAGTGGAATCCTTGTCAGAATAAAATCGGTTTGTTTACCGAATCATCTCTCGACTTATTAAACAACCTGCTCTTATTCGGCAGTCTGCGTTTTGATTGGAATTCGGGCTTTGGAACATTTTTCAGTCCGTCAATCGGTATCAGTTATTTTTTGACTTCTTCCTTAAAAATCAGGACGCAGTTAGGCAGGGCTTTTCGGGCACCGACCCTTAATGATTTATACTGGCCTATTTCCGGAAATCACAATATCAAACCAGAAATCGGCGATGCTTTTCAAATTGGTATTGACTATCAACCGAGTACCGACTTTTCATTGCATTTAACCGGTTATGTTCGGCAAACCAGAAATTTAATCAACTGGATTCCTGACACACAAGATATCTGGCGCCCGACTAATATTGATTCTTCCTATATCAAAGGACTAGAATGGGTAAGCAAAATAAAAATTACTGATAATATTAATTTCACTCTCAACGGGACAATTCAAGATGCCGGGCAGGTACGCCAGGAACCGGTCTGTTATGATTTTATGAATTTGACGACTATCTTTAAATACCAGCAAAGGAAACAAGCATTTCTCCCTCAATTCACTTTGTCAACGAGCATTTATTATCAGCCATTAACCAATACTATAATTACCATTTCTGGCAATTATACAAGTTCCCGAATAAATTATTATTCTTCTTATGATTCTTTTCCTAAAATATATATGAAAACCAAAAAACTTACTCCTCACTGGACTATGAATTGCTATGTTAGTCAGAAAGTTTTAAATTATATAAATTTAACATTTAAAATCAATAATCTATTCAACGCGCAATATGCTGAGCAATTTGGCAACAGTATTATTGACAAAGACTATCCCAGACCGGATCGGATGATTTTTATTGGATTAGAAATAAAAAATTAATATTAGCAATGTTTTTACTGTGTTTATCTGTGGTTATTATTTCTCTGGTTTGTGCTGCTGTCTCTGCAATAAAATTCAGCCGGTATGTCCGAAACCACCCGAACCCCTTTTAGTTTTAGACAGACTTTTATGCTCTTTTAAAGAAACTCTGAGCACTTTGGCAAAAACCAATTGGGCAATACGGTCGCCTTTGTTAATTTTAAATATTGTTTTGCTGAAGTTAAATAAAATTACTTTGACTTCTCCCCGGTAATCTGCATCAATCGTGCCCGGGCTGTTTAAAACACCGATACCGAATTTTGCTGCAAGTCCAGAGCGTGGTCTGACCTGTGCTTCCAGCCCTTTGGGAATTTCAATTACAATTCCGGTGCCAATCAGTTTTACCTCACCAGGTTTTATCACCGTCTTTTCTGCTGAATGCAAATCCAGTCCTGATGCATCCGCGGTCTGATATTCAGGGGTTAGTGTGTCCTGCAATTTCTTAAATTTTACATTAATCATTGAAATAAACTCTGCGCCTGTACAATTTTTGGCTTCATAACTACACCGGATTTTATTGCAGTTCGGATTGCCTTTTTTGCCAGACGGTCGCAAATCCGGTTTTGCTCCCGCGGTATCAATTCGATTCGGATTGTCGGCAGATACTTTTTCAGCCGGTCAACTTCGGAAAATAATTTTCTCAGACTGAAATCTTTTATCTTGAAAGAACCGTTAATCTGGTTGCATAATAATTGCGAATCAGTCTTGATTACGACTTCCGAATCTTGACTTAATTCCTGATTAGTAAGTTTTATACTGAGCATTGATAATGCTTCAATCATCGCTTTGTATTCGGCTTGATTATTCGTACCATAACCAATGTATTTGCTGATTTCGGCAATTTTCTTTTTATCCTGGGATTGGCAGAAAATACCAATACCTGATGGTCCGGGATTGCCCTGCGACGAACCATCAATATGGACAATGATTTTACTGGATGCTGGCAAAATTGGTTTATTGATTATTATTTAGCGTGTCGGCTGCGATTGTAATCCGTCCGCAGTATTCGCAGAAATGAATCCGTTCGTTCTTTTTGATTTCCAGAATTTTTTGGGCGGGCAAAGGATTTAGACAGCCACTACACCGCTCGCTTTCGACAACTGCGACTGCAATTCCGCCTTTATTCTTTCTAATCCGCTCGTAAATTGCCAAAGTATCTTTGCCCAGTTCCTGACAAATTTTCTCCCTGATTGATAGACGTTCTTTTAACGCTTCGCCGAGTTTGTCCTCTTCTTTTTTCAGAACTGCGATTTTTTCGTTGGTTTCTTTTTCAATCTCAACCACCTCATTCTGCAGATGTTTAATCGCCCGTTCTGCGGATTCAATATTTTCCAGAGCGTCAATCAGACTATCTTCAATATTTGATTTTGCTTTTTTTTGGGCTTCGATTTCTTTCAGGAATGCTTTATACTGGTCATTGGTTTTTGCCGAATAGAGTTGAGTTGAAAACTGGCCGATTTTATCCTCTGCTTCTTTCAATTCAATTTCGAGTAACTTATATTTCTTTTTCGTATCAATTAAATTCTGGTGCAGGGTATCCTGTTCGGCTTTCTTATTCTCCAGCACGAGTTTGATTCCTTCAATGCGTCTTGGCAAATCCTTACTTTTATTTTCTAATATTGTTAATTCATTATCCAATCGCTGTAACTGCAATAATTTATTAAGTATTTCAATCATTTTCTAATAAAAAAACAGGGTATGTCATTTTCTGACACACCCTTGTTTTTATGGGCGATACCTGACTTGAACAGGTGACCTCTTGCATGTCGAGCAAGCGCTCTAGCCAACTGAGCTAATCGCCCTGATTTTATCACAACATAACTATAAGCAATTTTTATCAAAATGTCAAGAGAACGATTGTTACAAACGAGTAATGAAATCGAAAAGTAAAGATGTTAAGTTTTTAATATTTATTTTTGATATTTGATATGTAATCTTTAATGTTGAAAAAGGTGCGGGGTTGACTTCAATATAATTATCGGTATAATTAAATGCCGTATTATGAAATTTATTTTTTCCGAAAAATACGAAGTAAATTTCGGTCCCCATGTTTTCAATAATCAGAAATATCGGTTGGTAAAAGAAAAATTAATTCGGGGCAATTTAGCACAGGAAAGTGATTTTATTAAGCCCGAAATGGCAAATCCCGAAGATATCGAATTGGTTCATCAAAAAGCTTATGTTGATGATATGATAAATTTGCGCTGGACATCGCGGACCGTTCGTTCCGAGCTGCCTTTATCTACTGAAATAATTGAAGCATATTTCATTCACGCCCAGGGCACAATTTTAACCTGCGAGCGGGCGCTAACCAATAAAATCGGAGTGCACATCGGCGGCGGTTTTCATCATGCATTTACCGACCACGGCGAAGGGTTCTGTTATGTCAACGATGTTGCCATTGGTATTAAAAAGATGCAGACATTGCAATTAATCGAACGGGCAGCTGTAATTGACTGCGACCTGCATCAGGGTAATGGCACCGCTAAAATTTTTCAGAACGATAATTCAGTCTATACTTTTTCCATCCACCAAGAACATCTCTATCCGATTAAAGAAGAATCAAACTGGGACATCGGACTTGACGATGGAGCCGGTGATAAAGAATACCTCGAAAAATTACAGGATGCAGTTTTGAAAATATTAAGCGAGCAAAAACCCAATTTGGTTGTTTATGTTGCCGGTGCTGACCCGTTTCAGATGGACCAGTTAGGTGCTTTACGATTGACCAAAGAAGGTTTAAAAAAAAGAGACCAGATTGTCATTGAAAATTGCTGGAAAAATCAGATACCGATTGCAATAACTCTTGCCGGCGGTTATGCCTATGATATTAAAGATACGGTTGACATCCATTTTAATACCTGCCTTGTTGCCATCGAAACATCACAGCAGTGATGCAAAACGAATCACTTAAAATAATTCAGATTTTACACCACTCTCCATCTTACACATCATCAAATCTTGACAATGATATTTTAGATGGCTGGCATGTCCGAACTGCTAAAGCAATCCAGAAACTATCTGTAAAAAACTGTCAAATCGAATGCTGGCTACCGGAGAAGACCTGTAAAAAACCAGAGCAATTTGAAAAAGAAGGATTGGTCTATCGAATTTTCCCGTCGTCGGCAATAAATTACGGTCGGGAAATCTCGACACCAATACTTAAAGCAATCGAACAAGAATCATCACATCCGATTTTGTTACATCTTCACGGTATTTTTAATTATACAACTTATTTTATTGTTGGTCGTTTTAAACACCTGCCGGTTATTGCTCAGCATCATGGTGATTGCCCACCTCTAAATTTGTTATCAAGACGAACCTTGCTCTATTCGATATTACCAATACTTACAATTGAGCAAATTATATTCTGCCGAGTATTGAAAAATATTGACTGTTTTTTCTGTCTGACCAAAAACTGCCAACAATCTTTAAATCATTTAGGAATTAAAAATAAATCTTATCTGCAAGGTATGGGTGTTGATTTCAATCTTTTCTCTTCTGGTTCACAACAAGAAGCAAGACAAAAATTGAACTTGGCCAATGATGCTAAAATATTATTACAGGTCGGCGGATTAAATCGTTTTAAAGGTTGTGACAAGACTATTGAAGTCTATAACAAGTTGAAACAAAAATATAATATTATTTGTATTATGGTTGGCGCTTCCGAATCAGACGAGTTGTATAAAACAGCCAAGAATAGCGGTGTTATTATTTTCCCCCGTCAGCCCCACGAGAATCTCAAGTTATTCTATCAAGCTTCAGATGTTTATATCTATCCCGGCAATAAAATTCACGATGACTGGTCAGGCATCGGAATTAGCACAATTGAAGCAATCGCCTGTAATCTGCCGGTAGTTGCTCCAACCTTGAAACACTTTCCTGATGACTTTAGAAAAATTGGTTTCTGCACGGCAAACACTGAAGAAATTATTGAATCAATTGAATATATATTTAATAACACTAAACAATATAATAATATTCGTCAATGTGCTCAAAAATACTATGATTGGCAGAACATCAGTAATGAAACTTATAAAATCTACCAGCGACTCTTTGATAAATATTACAAAATAAAACTCGGAAAAAATGGCTGATAAAATAGCGTTTGTTGCCTGGAAAATTACCAAACGGTCTAAAGTTTTAGCCGAATATTTACAAGCTGACCTAATAACTTATCGCACTCATTACTCAAATCCAATTCTCCGAATCATCCATTACAAATTACTCGGCATTTTAACTTTCGGGAAACTAATTAGAAAAAGATATAAAATAATCTATGTCCAAATTCCACCAATTCAAGAAGCGATAACAGTGTTTCTATTCTCAAAAATATTTCTTACTAAAGTAGTATTTGATACCCACTCTGGAATATTTTTCCCGAACACATTCCTTCAACGAATTTATTTAAGATTATATTGCTGGATGGCTCGACATATCAAACTCAATTTAGTTCATAATCAATCATTGTTCAAACATAAATGTTTATTAAACTCGCCAACTAAAATACTTGAAGATAAACTTCCTTATCAACCTGCCCCCCAAACTGATAATAAATCATTTCAAATTGCGGTAATATGCAGTTGGTCAAAAGATGAACCTATTTCAGAGATTATAGACGCAATAAAAATGCTACCCGAATATAATTTTTACCTAACCGGTAATTCTAAAAAACAGGTTAACAAATTACCGAGTAATTTGAAGCTGACCGGTTATCTGTCTGATAAAGATTATGATGATTTATTAAAGAAAGTGGATATAATAATAGTGATGACTAAACGACCAGATACAGTTTTATGTGGTGCTTATGAAGCAGTAAGTCTATGCAAGCCAATGATTATTTCTGATACTGACACTCTGCATACTCATTTCTACAAGGGTGTAGTATTTACACAAAATAACGCTGATTCGATTCGAGAAGCAATAAAAACCACAACACTTAATATTAAAAGATTACAGCAAGAAATTTCTGAATTACGAAAAGAAAAAGAGTTAAACTGGCAAAAACAATTTGCAGTTATACAAGATATTTTAAAGAAATGAAACCACACGATTACACGAGAAGAACACAAAGACAATTTTCTTTTTTCGTGTCTTTCGTGCTTTCGTGGTAAATATTTCAATATGAGAGCAGTCAAAAACTTTGTAACTCTTTTTATCGGTGACGGTATAAATTATCTGTGTAATTTTTTCACGGTAATTTATTTGGCAAGAATTTTGGGTGTAGCCAATTTTGGTGTACTTAATTTTGCTTTTGCCTTTTATGCTTTCAGTTCATTTCTCACCAACCTTGGACTGATTTCAATCGGCACCCGAGATATTGCACAGACGGCTTATGATAATGACCAGACCAAACAAAATCAGTATATCTCAAATGTGATGGGGCTTCGACTATTTCTCGGATTAGTAACTTTTATTTTATTAATCATCATTGCACTTATCATCAATAAACCAATTGATACAAAATTACTGATTATATTTTACGGACTTTCCCTTTTTCCGTTTGCAATTCTAATCGAATGGGCATTTTTTGGCTGGGAAAAGATGCAGTTTATTGCGATTGAAAGAATTTTAGTTGCTGTATCTTATCTTGTTTTAATTTTCATATTTGTAAGAAGCAGTGCTAACTTGCTTATTATTCCAATTATCTTTGTGGTCAGCAATCTAATCGGTGCATTGTTTTTATATACAGTGCATCGCGTTGCTCACACATCAAAAAGCCCTGGTAATAATAAAATTTCGCTCTTTTCGTGTTTTCGTGGTAGATTTTCCGAATGGCGACAATTACTCGTTCAAGCACTGCCGATTGGACTTGGCGCAATTCTAATTCAGTTCTCGACTAATTTTAACACAATATTTCTTGGAATGATTAAATCTGATGTTGAAGTTGGTCTTTTCAGCGCCGCGAATAAGCTATTAATCTTTATCTTAATCTTTGACAGAGTATTTTGCAATACAACCTTTCCAATCATCTCTCGATATTTTACAATCGGCACAGAACAATTATCATTGTTATTAACACGCTTGCAGAAACTTTTATTTATCATCGCAATTCCAATCTGTGCGGGCGGTTTTATCTTATCACCGGATATAATGAAACTCGTCTATGGTCAGACCTATCAATCATCTTTTCTAATCTTTCGAATCCTGGTCTGGTTCTTATTTATAACTATGCTCAACAGTCTTTACACCTCAAGTCTGATTGCCGGCAAAAAAAATCGGAATTATGTCTGGGCAATTAGCATAGGCGTGATTGCTAATGTCATCTTGAATATTATCCTTGTGCCGATTATTGGCGGCAAAGGAACTGCAATCGCTTTATTATCTGCGGAATTCGTAACATTTATTGTTCTAATCTATAAAACAAAGCCAATTCTCCAAATAAAATTTATCGCGCTTAATTTCTTACGACCAATTATCGCAACCTCGATAATGATTATTGCAATTTATCTGCTACATTCAAAAATATCAATTATTCCTTTAATCATTATATCGGCAATTATTTACTGTATTTCAATATTTCTAATGCGTGGTATAATCAAACAAGATATAACAACTGTCCAACAATGACATCATTACTCGGCATTTTAAAACAAGATTTTGGCTGGCAGCAAATCTTGGAGCAGGAAGGAATAATATATAATGTATTATCAAACATAGCATCAGATTATTCTGCACCGATAATTATCAATCGTAATTTAGAAAAATCAGAAATCCTGATTATTCAAAACTATCTTAAAAATGGCGGTGCAATTCTCACTGATTTTCCGAATTTAGCAAAGATAACTGATAACTTTGATTACAAACCAACTCGCATTTCGCATCTGTTCAGTGATAACAGTGACATCTTTAATAATATTTCTGTTATTGATTTACATATCAAGGGTTATAAAGGAAATATCTATCAAGGTAATTATGGTAAGGGATGTATCATTGCATTGCCATTCGATGTTAATGAAGCAATATGTGACACAAGAAACGAACGCAAGCCGTTCTATTATCCATCACGAAAATTTCCCAATGAAATAGTATCAAAAGTAAGCAAGGGTGAAATAAGAAAATTAATTATTAATTGTATAAGAAAACTATTTGCCAAGATGAATCTCCCCTATGTTCATCTCTGGTATTATCCTGACTCATTTCAAAGCGCATTTGCATTTCGGGTGGATACTGACTTCGGACCAGAAGACACTCTCAAAACAACATTCGATTTAGAGGGAAAAAAAGGGATTGATTTCACATATTTCATAAATTGCAAAGCCCATTCTGATCCTTTTGGCACCTATAAAACCTCTGCGCTCTCTGCGTCTTCTGCGGTTGATGATAGTTCTGCAAGGCTAAAGCCTTGCCCTACAAATAACTCTGCGCTCTCCGCGTCCTCTGCGGTAAAAAATAAATCTGCGTTATCTGCGTCCCATATATTCAATAAAATTCCCGACTTCCAGATTCACTGTTTTGAACACGAAGTATATAAAAATTATCAGACCAATTTTGATAATATCAAAAAGGCAAAAACGATTCTGGAAAATGCGGGTATTAAACCAATTGGTTTTGTCAGTCCGTACGGATTCTGGAACGAGAACCTGCAAAAGGCAATTGAGGATTTAGATATCAAATATTCATCCGAATTCAGTCTTGCTTATGACGATTTACCATTCTACCCGATTTTAGAAAACCGAAGGTCAAAAGTTCTGCAGATTCCGGTTCATCCAATCTGCATCGGACGGTTAGTCCACGTAAGCTTAACCAAAGAAAATTGTATTGATTATTACAGTAGATATTTTGTACAGCAACTGCAAGCGAATGAACCGATATTTATCTATGACCACCCTCACCGCATTGCACAATTCCCAGATGTCTTCAGCGAAGTATTAAACAATGCCAAAAAACTTCCTGATATCTGGCTCACTAATATGACCGAATTTTATCATTGGTGGAAAAAGCGGTTACAGATTTACAAAGCATCAAGTTGGGAGATTGAAAATAATATCCTAAAAATCGGTAGCCGCATGCTTCAGCTTGCGCAATCTAAAGATTGCGACTACCAAGATTATAAACCATCTTTGCACATAATTACCCCTGACAATAAACAAACCTTTATCCCATTAAAACAAACTCTTTACAATCTGCAAGATTTAAAGTATAAATCTATAACAATGGCACAAAACCCTGATATTAAAGAATATAAAAGATTAAAATCAACCGGCGCAAAACTACAGATGAAATTTTATAGAACTGTAGATAAAATATTGAAATTATTAGAAAGATAAAATGGAACCACTGATTACACTGATTAGACCGATTAAGAAAAATCCGTTAAATCCGTCTAATCCGTGGTTATAAGATAAAATGAAAATAATCTTTGGCAGTTTTCAGGCAATTACGATTCTTGAGGGCGGAGTCAAAACTCAGGTCTTTGCCTTAAAGAACGAGCTCGAAAAACTCGGTCACCAAGTAATTCTCTTTGATGCCTGGCAGACCTATCCGATGAGTGAAATTGATTTTGTTCACCTTTTCTGCGCTCACATCGGCACATATCATCTTGCCAAATCAATGCAGGCACTAAACATGCGGTTAGTTGTAACACCGGTTTTTTACAGCAGGCAAAATCCAAGCTTGATTCGAGCAACTTTGCCATTCACAAAAATGCTTTCTAAGATTGGAATGTTCCAGTTTCATCAAATCACTTCTGAATTATGTAATATGGCAGCAATCGTCGCGCCCAATACTCAGAAAGAATGCGACCTGGTAATAAAAGGTTTAAAAGTTCAAGGTTTAAAAGTCAGATTACTGCCTAATGGTGTTGACGAGCGATTTTACAATGCAGACCCGACTTTATTTACAAATAAATATGGTATTAAAGATTTTATTCTCTATGTCGGGCATATCGGCTGGAAAAGAAAAAATGTCTTAAGATTATTAAAAGTCTGCCAGAATATTGATAAACCTCTGGTCTTAATCGGAAAAATAATCAATAATGACTATGGCAGAAAATGTTTAAATATTATCAAATCAAGACGTAATACGATTCTAATTTCTGACATTGAACACACAGACCCGATATTATCATCTGCCTATGCTGCCTGTGATACTTTAGTTTTACCCTCTTATTTTGAAACACCCGGACTTGTCGCATTGGAAGCAGCATTATCTGGTGCCAAGATTGTCATTACCAAATATGGCGGGACTGACGAGTACTTCACAAATTATGCTCAGTATGTTGAGCCCAAGTCCGAATCTTCAATCAAGCAGGCATTGATAACTTCTTTACAAAAGAAAAAGACGAATGAATTAAAAGAACATATCAAAAATAACTTTCTGTGGAAGCACGCGGCAGAGAAATTAGTTGAGATTTATAAAAGTGTTAAATGAAAGAATATAACCACGAAAGACCTAAACAAGAAATATATTTTAACCACGAATTAGACCGATTAGACGAATTTAAGGCACAGAAAAATCTGTGGAAATCTGTGTAATCTGTGGTTCCATAATTTCTTTGTCTGTGGTGGAAAAGAGTTAAATTATGAACGATATTAAACCCGTCTTTGAAATAGCCAAGGAATTAGAAGACCTAAGCGAAAAATATTCCCAATTATCCTGGACTCAGTACACGACTGGCTTTGACTTTGGCGTTAATCAGGCGTATGAAAAACTGACCGCGGTCTTAAAAAATAAAAAATATTATGAGACCATTAAAGAATATCAACAAAAACAACTTGACCCATTGGATAAACGGCGCGTAGATATTATTGCGCTGGCATTTAAACCTTATCATTTATCTGATGAATTGAACGAACTCGATTTAAAAATCCAGCATAAGACCACTGACCTTTCGAAAATACTCAATACCTTTCGTTTTACTTTAGATGGCAAAGAAATCCGTTCGACTCAAATCACTCAAATTTTACGAAGCGAACCAGACCGCGACCGAAGAAAGCGTGCATTTTTATGCCGTGCTGGAATTAACAAACCGATGATAGACGGCGGATTTATTGATTTAATCAATATGCGTAAAGAATATGCTGGGTTATATGGTGCAAAGAACTTTGTTGAATTCCGTCTTGAATTTGATGAGCTTGACCCGAAACTTTTTGACAACTGGTCGGCACAGATTAAAAAATTTCTGCCCAAGATGAAAGAATTTTACAAGACATTCGGCAAACAGTATATCAAAGACGAGAATGTGATGCCCTGGGATTTAGCGTATATCTCAGCACAGATTGCCCCGCAGTTAAATCAGCAGGTTGATATGTCCAGGTTTTATGAGGTAACTCAGAACCTGTTCTCCAAGTTCGGCATTGATATCACAAAATACAATATCACTTATGACTTATTCCCGCGCAAGAACAAGTCAGAATGGGGTTACAGTTTTACAATCCGCACAGGTAAGGACAACCGTGTTCTGGCAAATATCGAAAACCGCTATCACGAGTTCGGAGTATTATTGCACGAGACCGGTCATGCGGTTCATTCGTTCTCGCTCAATGGCGATGATATCTTATTGAATATGGGTGTTTCTGGAATTATTACAGAGGGCTTTGCCAATCTCTGGGGAAATTTCCTGTATGACAAAGAATTTTTCGGGTCTTTTTTCAAAGATAATTTAAAAGAAGCCGAAACCGCATTTACCAATCTCAAACAATCTATCAAAGCAATGCGGATTCGGGCGGTACCGGACATCTTCTTTGACCAGTCATTATATTTCAATGAGATTAAAAATCTGGATGATGTCAATGAGTTATATGTTAAGCAATACAAACTATTTTTGGATGAAGACAAATATACGGACAATCCAGCCTGGGCATATCGCATTCATCATACCACTCATCCGATTTACCTGCACAATTACTTTTTGGGTGATTTGACCTGTGAAATGTTAAGACAACATTTCTTAAAAACTGAGGGCATAAAATCGGTGGTTGAAAAACCCAAAGAATTCGGGCAATTTCTGCTTGATTCAGTCATCAAACCTGCCGGCACTCATCCGTTCTTGAAACTCTTTGAAAAAATCAGCGGAGAACAATTCTCGTTGAAATATTTGGAATAAGAAATAACCACGGATTACACAGATTTCACGGATTATTTTTTACCACGAATAGACACGAATAATATAAATAACACGAATGTCATTCCGTGCTTGACACGGAATCCAGAATAAACCACAGAAGATACTAAAATCACTGAATTAGATTACCACGAAAACACGAAGACCACGAAAATGTAAATAAAAGAACTGTCATTGCGTATACGAAGTACCACGAGCAAAGCGAAGTGACCCGAAGCGCGGCAATCTTACCTTATTGATAAAAATCAATTTAGCCACGAATAAACACAAAAAAACACAAAAAATTACTAATTGACATTTAACTATTTTATCGTTATGATTTTGCCAGAGGATATGAAATTATGACCGTTGAAGAAATTAAAAGTACCATTAAAGAACATATGGATGTCTTAAAAGACAAATACTCGGTTAAAGAGATTGGGTTATTCGGTTCTTATCTCAGAGGAGAGCAAAAAGTAACCAGCGATATTGATGTGCTGGTTGATTTCAAAAAAGGCGCCGACCTTTTCAGTCTGGTCGGATTGGCGATGTTTCTGGAAGAAAAACTTGGGGTCAAGGTAGATGTTGTACCAAAACGTGCATTAAGAAAAGAACTGAGAGCGCAGGTTTTAAAAGAAGTCGTTTCCGTATGACAAAAGATTATAAACTTTATCTGAAAGATATTTTAGAAGCAATGGAAAGTATCGAGCAGTTCGTCAAAGGATTATCTTTTGATAATTTTATCAAAGACGATAAAACCACCAGTGCGGTTATAAGAAAATTTGAGATTATTGGTGAAGCGACTAAACAAATTCCTGATGAGATGCGACAAAAATATCCATTGGTTCCCTGGAAAGAAATGGCTGGAATGAGAGACCGGTTGATACATTTTTATTCAGGTGTTGACTATAAACTTGTTTGGGATACGATTGTTAATAGAATACCGCAAGTCAAGACACTAATAAAAGATATTATTGAAAACAATAACAATTAAAATTGTGTCATCAGAACTACTTCTGCTTGATTCAGTCATCAAGCCCTCCGGCACCCATCCTTTCTTAAAACTCTTAGAAAAAATCAGTGGAGAGCAGTTTTCGTTGAAATATTTGGAATAAAACTTGGCAAACAAGAACTTGAAGAGAAAAGTATTGAAAATAGAATTTATACAAAGGAGATAATATGTATGAACTATTTTTTGTAATTACAAATACAATAAAATCAGATACATTATCATCATGGGAAGCAGCAAAAGAGATTATGGAATCGCAACGGGCATTTGCAAATAATTCAATATTAATATTATCAATTCTATTTCCACTACTAGTCATTATTACTTGGTCGATAGGTTATTTCTTACAAAAAAGAGATATAAATATTGCTATCAATTTGTTTAAGAAAGAAACTGAAGATA
>CAZXRM010000012.1:6809-15091 GCA_964642595.1 uncultured bacterium | reverse complement strand
GAATGGCAGTGTCCGACGATTCAGTTCGATTTTAATCTGCCCGCCAGATTTGATTTGCATTATATGGCGGCAGACGGCCGACACCACACTCCGTTTATGATTCATCGGGCAATTCTCGGCGCGCTGGAAAGATTTCTTGGTATTCTGATTGAACATTATGCCGGTGCATTTCCGGTTTGGTTAAGTCCGATTCAAGTATCCGTGATGACAATTACTGAGCAGGAAATTGATTTTGCTAATAGTATTATCGAAAAACTGAAAGCAGAAAATATCCGAGCAATCAGCGATTTTCGGAATGAGAAAATCAGTTATAAAATCGGTGAAGCGGAAAGAGAAAAAATTCCGTATATTTTAATTATTGGAAAAAGAGAAAAAGAAAGTAATAAAGTCGCTTTACGCAAACGCCATCAGGGTGATTTGGGAAGCGCAAATCTGGAAACGGTCGTCGAGAATATCAAAGACGATATTAATAACAGGAGGTAATAGTATAAAACACCAAAAACCAAGAGCCAACGAAGAGATTAGAGCTCATTTTGTCCGATTAGTCGGTGTTGATAAACAGATGATTGGTATTTTACCGATAAAAGAAGCAATTCGTATTGCCCGAACTCAGGGTTTGGATTTGGTCGAAATATCACCAAACGCTGAACCACCAGTTTGCGGTATTGTCAATCTGGGCAAATATGTTTATGAGCTAAAATCAAAAGAAAAAGAAATGAGGAAAAAGCAACATACGACTGAAGTGCGCGAAATTCGATTAAGAATGAAGATAAGTGAAAATGACTATCAGGTAAAATTAAATAAAATAAAAGAATTCCTGACCGAACGCGACCGGGTGAGAGTTTCATTAGTATTGCGAGGGCGCGAGATTCTGCATAAAGACTTGGGAATGGCAGTTATCAAACGCGTGATTGAAGATTTAAAAGGAATCGCGATAATGGAAAACCCGCCTAAATCTTTCGGTGAAGGAAGATTATTTATACAAGTATTGTTCTTACCAAAATGAAATACAAACAAAAATCATTGAGTTCGTTGAAGAAACGGATAAAAATAACTGGTAAAGGGAAAGTCAGCCGTCACAAGGGTGGCAAAAGACATCTTGCCAGTTCTAAAACCAGGGCACGTAAACGCAGTTTATTGAATGCGGTGATTGTTCATAAAACATTCGACAAAAAAATGGAGCGACTTTTACCTGGTTATTTAAAATAAAAAATAAATAAAGGAGAATAAATGCCTCGAGTAAAAACTGGACCAACAACCAGAAAACGAAGAAAAAAATGGTTGAAACGAGCAAAAGGTTATTGGGGTGCAAAATCAAAATTGTATAAAACTGCCCGCATGCAAGTTATGAAAGCCGGACAGTCGGCCTATCGGGAGAGAAAAAGAAAGAAACGGACATACCGTTCGTTGTGGATCGTCCGAATCAATGCTGCACTCAAGCCGTTTGAATTAAGTTACAGCAAATTCATCCATAACTTGAAAGTCAAAGGTATCGAATTAGACCGAAAAGCATTATCCGAATTAGCAATTCGTAATCCCGATGATTTCAAATCGTTAGTAGATTTTGCAAAAGCATAAAATATTGTAACATTTTATACGGACTATGGATATTGAGTCAGTAAAAAAAGAAGCAGAAAAAGAAGTAAACAATGCTAAAACTTTAGAAGAAATTGAAATAGTCCGTGTCAAGTATTTGGGTCGTAAAGGTCTTCTAACAGCATTTCTTAAAGAACTGGGCGGTCTTAATGAGCAAGAGCGTCGAGAAAAAGGTAAAATCGCTAACCAATTTAAACAGAATCTTACCGATACATTAGACGCAAAAAAAACAGAACTCGCTCAAACACAAGAGCAAAAGAAGTCAAGTGAGATAGATTTAACTCTACCCGGAAGAAAGTCCTGGCTTGGTCATAAACATCCGATAACACAAGTATTCAATGAGATAATCGAGACATTTGTCAGTATGGGCTTTCAGGAAAAAATCGGCCCGGAAGTAGAAACTGAATGGTACAATTATACTGCGTTAAATTTTCCGGAAGACCATCCGGCCCGCGACCAGATTGCCTGTTTTTATATTACTAAAGAACATCTTCTAAGAAGTCATACTTCACCGGTACAAATCAGAGTAATGGAAAAACAGAAACCACCAGTCAGAATAATCGCGCCGGGTCGTGTATATAGGCCTGATGCTTTTGATGCTTCACACGCACCAGTTTTTCATCAAGTTGAAGGATTGTATGTTGACGAGCGTGTGAGTCTCGCCGAACTCAAAGGGACACTGGAAGTTTTCTGCCGAAAGATTTTCGGACAATCAGTAAAACTAAGATTCACACCTTCCTACTTTCCATTTACCGAACCAAGTGCGGATATTGCAATATCCTGCGTGATTTGTGAAGGTTCAGGATGTCGGACTTGCAAAAATACCGGCTGGTTGGAAATTCTTGGTGCAGGGATGGTGCATCCGGCAGTTTTCGAGAGTGTCGGGTATGATACGGAAAAGTATTCAGGTTTTGCATTCGGTTTGGGAGTCGAACGAATTGCAATGATTAAGTATCGGATTGACGATATTCGTCTATTTTTTGAAAACGACAGCCGATTTATCAGCCAATTTTAACAAAAAAAACAGCGATATAAAAGAAAGATTACAGCGAGAACTCAATAAGTTTTTATCGTTATAATCTTTAAAGAAATCGGGGCGACTGGATTTGAACCAGCGACCCCCAGCACCCCAAGCTGGTGCGCTTGCCAACTGCGCCACGCCCCGTCTGAGTTATGTTATAGGAAAAACCGAATCAAGTCAATATGAGCCGCGTGATTTATGTAATTAACTTAAATTCTTTTAGCAATGCATTAATTGCTTTAATTACATTTTCTTGTCTTAAAAAACAAGTTATTTTCATTTCCGAACTGGTAAAAGCATCAATATGAATTCCAAGTTTGTGTAATGTTTGAAATAACATCGAGAATATTTCGATATCGTTACTTATGCCGGGTCCGACTAATGATATCGAAGCAAGATTTTTAGCAATTTCCAATTTTTCGGCATTAATTATTGTTGCGGTTTTTTCCAAGACAGACTTCGCTTTTTTATAATTATCGGCACTAACGATAAATGATAAATCAAATTTATTCTGATAGGGGACGCCGTGAGCAAAAAAGAGCAGAGGAATTTTCGCTTCGGCTAACCGGACGATTACCTGATGCAGACACTTTGATAATTTAGGGACTGCAACTAAAGATAAACGGTATAAATTACCTGAATGAGTTATGGCTCTAACAAATGCTTTTTCAGTTTGTTGATTTTTTCTCAGTAATTTCCTTTTACCGGTAACGGTAGTCATACAATCCTTTCTTGTAAAACATTTTATTATTAAATCAATATTATATTTTGATGCTAAAGCGCAAGCGCGGGTATGAATAATTTCAGAACCCGCGTTAGTCAGTTCTGCCATTTCGTCATACGATATAAAAGGAATATGTTTTGACTTTGGGAAAATTTTGGGATTTTCAGTAAAAAGTCCAGAGACATCTTTATATAATTCACATTGCTCAGCGTTTAAATATGCGGCAAGCGCAACTGCGGTTACATCTGAACCACCGCGTCCGAGTGTCGTAATTTCTCGATTATAACTGACTCCCTGAAAGCCGGCAACTATAGGTATTTTTCCGTTTTTTAGGGCTTGTTTTAATCGAGCACCCCTGATTTCAACAATCCGAGCATCGGTGTGATGTTCATCAGTAATGATACCAACTTGTGAACCGGTAAAAGAGACTGCGTCATAACCTTTGTTGATAAGCGCTAAAGCAAGTAATGATATTGTAATACGCTCACCGCTGGTTAATAACATATCAGTTTCACGACCAGGTAATAAAGGATTGACTTTTTTTGCTAATTTTAACAACTCGTCAGTTGTATTACCCATTGCCGATACGACGACGGCAACAGTTGTATTTTTGGAAATTCTTTTCGAAATGATATCAGCAACTTTTTCAATTGCCGATATATCTGAAATTACACCGCCGCCAAATTTTTGTACGATAATACGCATCAAAGGAATTTTTTTATTCTTGCAATTGCTTGTTCTATTTTAAAAGTTGGCAGAATTGCGGCAAATCTTATATAACCTTCACCATATTTCCCAAAACCAATACCAGGAGCAACCAGAATGCCCGTATTCTGCAATAGAAATTGAGTGAATTTCAGTGAGTCATTTTTATATTTAATTGTTGGAATTTTTGTCCACAAGTAAAAGGTCGCTTTCGGCATTTTATTATGCCAACCAAGATTATTTAATCCATCGGATAAAAACTTCAGGCGTTTATGATATTCCTTACGCGTTTTGTCAGCAAAAGATTCAGTATGATTTATTGCAAATGCTGCCGCGTGCTGAATAGCATTA
This sequence comes from uncultured bacterium, assembly GCA_964642595.1. Taxonomy (GTDB): domain Bacteria; phylum Hydrothermota; class Tepidihabitantia; order Tepidihabitantales; family CAIPLT01; genus CAIPLT01. The sequence goes on along the minus strand of CAZXRM010000012.1, from coordinate 10,694 downwards.
AACGGACCAGAATCGGTATTCTGTTTAATTTTCAATAAAGATTTGATAATATTTTTATTGCCGACGATGAAACCGATACGCCAACCTGCCATACTGAATGTTTTGGATAAAGAATGAAATTCGACACAATTTTCTTTAGCTCCAGGAATTTCCAATATACTGTGAGGAGGATTATTGTAATACAATTCAGAATAGACATTATCATTAAAACAATAGAAATTACTTTTCTGAGATAAAGCAACAATATCATTGTAGAATGAATAAGGGACAACCGCCGAAGTCGGGTTATTGGGATAATTCAGACAGAGCAGTTTAACTTTCTTGGTAGATTTTATGTCCGATAAGTTTGGCAGAAAGTTATTACTTTCTAATAAAGGTAAAATGTATGGTATTCCACCAGCCAACCGGGTTTGATTTTCGTAAACCGGATACGAAGGTGATGGGACATAGACGATATCTCCTTTGTCAATCATTGCCCAGATTAAATGAGCAACTCCTTCTTTTGAGCCAATCAGCATTGATACTTCAGTTTCCGGATTTAAATTAACATTAAACCTTTTTTTATACCATTTAGCAACCGCAATGCGAGTTTGTATCGAACCGGCATAAGTTGGGTAACGGTGGTTTTCTGTTGTATCCAACGATTTGATAAAATTTTGTATAATTTTTATATCCGGTTTTAAATCGGGATTTCCTTCACCAAAGTCAATTATTTTAGTCCTTGTAGTTTTTTGATAATCAAGTTTTGCTTTATCGAGTTCCGCAAAAAGATATGGGGGAATAGTTTTTAATCGAGCTGCACCAGGAATTAAGGTGTTTTTCACTTTTGTTTTCTACCAGTATTTTGCTGATTATACCTAAAAAATGGCCAGGCACTTTTTGCGGGAGGGGCAAATGCTTTTAACGCATATAAATTTCCTTGCCAAGAGCCGAAATAGACAATCCCGTCTGCACTAATAATTGGTGAAGGACTGTACCAAATATCTTTACTGTCATCGGCAATCTGTAATTTAAATAGCAATTTACCATCATTCTGTAAAATGTAAAAATATCCGTCATCCGATATGAAATAGATGTTACCTATCGAGTCAATTGCCGGAGTCGAATAAATGTTATAATCGGTCTCATAAACTGGTGAAATTTCTCCATATTTGTCTTTCTTATACAAAATACCATTTTCCGCACCAAAAAATAATATTCCATTTTTATTAACAGCGATACCAGCCCGCATAGCGTCTTCGTCCGGTGTGGTTGCTTGCCATTTTAGACGACCTTGTTTGGTAATTGCATAAACTGCACCATCAGTGCCGGTCAAGTAAATTGTTCCGTCGGAATCAATGGTCGGACTGGCTGAAAAATATACTTCATCTTCTTCTGCCGGATAAAAAGTCCATTGCTTTTTTCCTTTGGCACTAACTGCATAAATTGCGTCAGAACCGATATAAATCGTGCCATTAGCATCAATTACCGGAGAACCTCCGATGAAATCACCGGTTTTATAAGTCCATAATAATTTTCCTGATTGATTTAATGCATATAAATTCCCATCATCACAGCCGAAATAAATTATACCACTTTTATCTATGGCCGGAGTTGAGGTGATAGATGAATTTGTTTGATATCGCCAGAGTTCTTTGCCTTTGAAATCAATCGCATATATTTTTCCGTCATTAGCTGTGATATATACTGCGTTTTTACCTATGACCGGTGCCGAGTAGATTGATGATAAAGTCTGATAAGACCATTGATAGACGCCATCGGAATTTATTGATAATAACTCTCCTTGTTCAGTTGTCAAATAAATTTCCTGTTGATTGCCAATTGCAATACCAGAATAGATGCCGGAGTTTGTCGGATATTTCCACAATAAAAGTGGTTTTATTGTTATGATACCAGAAGACGACCAATCGGAAATATTGTTTTTATCATCTTTTACTCGGACACGATAGAAAAAGTCACCAACTTGATTATACAAATGATTTACTACATACATATAACCCGATTGTTTATAATCCGACCAATCAGATAGATTTCCATCACCCCAGTCAAATTGATATGATATTTTGTCATTGTCCGGGTCAACCGTTTGGACAGTAAAACTTACTGAATCTGATATATCGCCGTATAATTGTGTGATAATCGAATCAGGTGTAATTGGTGCTTGATTAACTGCAAAGATCATAAAACCTAAAAAGATATATGACATAATTTCCATCCTCCAATATTTATTATAAATTTATTCAAAAAAACCATATATTTTATAAAATATATGAAAATTTTATGAATGTCAATACAAAAAATAAACCCCCGGTTTGAGCCAGGGGTTTAAAGGTTTATTTATTTTTATTTGGTTGCTCCATATCGTCCGGTGTTTTTAAGGTCGTGACGGAATTTTGGCCAGACGGAAGTGGATGACGGGCTGGTTTCACCTTTGATTGCATAGAGTCCACCATTGACAGAAGCGACATAGATAGTGCCATCCGAACCTATTATCGGTGATGGAATAATATCTTCAAGTAATCTTGAGTATTTTGAACGTGCTTTTGGTTTGATTCGTAGTTGTTTGTCACCGGCACCGATTAACGGAATCTGCCGTTTTATTGATAAATCAGGATTTAAGACATAAACATAATCTTCTTCAGTCGTCACAATGATTGTACCATCATTAGCTAACGCCGGAGTTGATGTTATTGCTCCGTCACTCAATGTTACGGAATCAACTAATGCACCGGCTGAAGATAAAACATAAAGTTTGCCGTCATCACAACCAAAATATACATTACCACTGGTTCCAATAACTACTGAAGAACGAACTCCTTCCAGTGCAATTGTTGTCGGATATTTCCAGATTTGATTGCCGGTTGCTGCATCTAATTTAAACATATAACCGTCATCGGTTCCGATATAAATTCCATCCGAGCCGATTGTCGGTGATGCATAAACATTATAGACACCAGTGCTGATGCGGCGGCGCCAGGTTTTGACGCCATTTGAGTTGAGCCGAGTAACATAACCCGAGTCATCACCAAAGTAAATATTACCGGACGCATCAATTGCCGGCGACGATTTTACTTCGTTACCAATATAATATTCCCATGCTTTTGTCCAGGATTCACCGTTATCCTGAATTGCAAACATTCTCCAGGAATCACGGTCAACCGTATTCATCGGGATAAACACTCGATTTCCCGATGCCGCGACTGCAGCAGATGCGCTGATTTCATTCCAGGTCATACCGTCGTAAGAACTATCCGGGAATCGCCATTTGTATTGATAGCCAGACCCTGCTTCATAACAGTAAAATTCACCTGATTCTCCACCAAGATAACATCGCGGTGCAGAAAAACCAGTAGCGTTTACTGCAGGTGATGTATAAAATACATCTTCTGGTTCAAACGGAATCACAGCTGGTTCACCAATTGACCTTTTCTGCCATTTTTGGCTGCCATCTGCTGCCTTGATAAAATAGAAATAACTATCACCACCGTCACCAGCACCGATTGCTATAATTTCTTCGCTACCAACATCAAATAATGCCGGTGTTCCCTGGAACGGAATATCAAGACCAAATGCCCAGCCATTAACATAAAGATTTAATGCGGGTGTTGTATCCGAGAAAGTATTTTGTTTATTTTTGGCAACGGCTCGAACGACAAAAGAGTCCATTGCGGTAAATGTGATTGCCTGGGTAAAGGTCGAACCCGAACGCTTTGGTCCGATCCAGTTCATTGCTGTATAAGATGTGACACTTTTCTTTTTATAGATGAACCGAACATAAACACTATCAACGGTATCTCGGGCGATAGTCGAGAAATCAATGCCTTGACCTAACCAGCCAACACTTGGTCCAGTAATCGGGTCAATGCGCGGTGCCCAAAAAACCAT
>CAZXRM010000012.1:0-6709 GCA_964642595.1 uncultured bacterium | reverse complement strand
TATTCAACCGCAACTGTTAAAACTTCGGACCAACCAGACTCGAGATTTTTGTCATCATATGCTTTGACTTTGATTGTATAATTGCCTGCGGTGCTCCAGGAATAAGTCATCGTACCTTCGGCAGTCGTGTCAGTTTGCGTATCATTCATACTCCAGATATATCCGGAAAGATTACCGTCCGGGTCAGTTGCATCGGTTGTGTAGCTTTCACCTTTGTTGGTAAAGGTGGCGGTTGCACCAGCCGGTTTACTTGGAGTATTCGGTGCTTTATTCTTTTTCTTGCAAAAACTGGATAGAACGGTTAATGATAAGACTGATATGATTAGTATGTATAGGATTTGTTTTATTGTATTTTTTTGTTGCATTATTTCCTCCGATTTATTGAACCACGACTGGTCCGTGATATGTGCCAGTTTCCGGTATTCGGCAACTGCCGCCACGACCATCTTCGCAGTAGAAATAATAGTTATGATAATTGCCCAAATATTGTTTGGAACGGAAGCTATATTTTCCGTTATATTTACTGCCCGCCTTTAATTGTAATTTACAAGAGACATTATCAATCACAATATTGATTATTGACGGCGGGTCAAAATCTTCATCATTATATGTTACATAATAAGTAAAAGGAGTTGACGGGTAACCGATAATCGGGTCAACTTTTACATCAAATAATTTTGGTGAGTTATTCATTACTTCAACAACTTCCGGTCCCCGAATAAAACCCTGCTCGGGCAGAGAAAGACAATTGTTCATTGCGTCCATTGCTTTGAAGTAATAAGCATGCGGGCCGGCGGGAAGGTTGATAATCGCAATATAAGTGCCGTTGCCGATTAGACCTTTATGCAGGTGCATTGCATACGGAATATTGTCAACAATCACATTTAATTTCTGCGGTGGACGATTTTCCGGGTCGTAATAATCTACGGTATATGTGTAAAATATTTTATCCGTGCCGGTTTTACGCAGTAATCCACCATTATACAGTTTAGCCGGTTTAACCCAAAGTTTGGTTAAATTTACATAAGGTCCCTTTAATAAACCGTATCTGGGAAACCGAACTTCTTTGCCATAGTCATCTTCCGCATGAAAATAATAATTGTGCTCACCAGGAGGCAGTGTCAACCGGCATTTGTAAATTCCGTTATTGGTTTTACCGGATGCTTTTTTCATAGTATAATTGATATCGTCAACATATACCTGAATTGTCATCGGTTTTTTTCCGTCCGGGTCATAATAATGAACTGAAACGGTAAAGCGATTGAGCACGGTTCCGTTTTCCGGGTCAATCGAACCCTGATATAAACATGGACCTTTGTTTAAAGTCATATATTGAGCAGTTAAATTTGAGATTAATAGAATAATAACTGCTAAAGACAAACTAAATATCTTTTTGCTTTTCATATTGCCTCCAATATTTAAGCTTTACTATAATATTACAATATACCATCTATATTGTTTTTGTCAATATCTTTTATAAATATATTGACGATGATAAACAGAATTAGACCACTTAGAATGCCTGGGATAAAGCCGTGAATACCAAAAGGATTGCGAAGTATCATCCAAACTAAGGCGTCTATGCTTCCGCCGACCATTGAAATTAAACCGGCAGAGCGGGATGGGGCTTTAAGATACAGTCCAAAAAAGAAGGGCCAAAGATTAGCGGATGCAATGACTGCCCAGGAAAAAGCAGTCAGAACTAAAATCATTGCCGGCGGTTTTACTGCAACCAGCAAAGATAAAATACCGATTGTAATACTTGCGATTCGGGCATACTTTAAATTGGTTTTTGAATCTATTTGTTTTTTTAGCCCGTCCTGATATAAATCTTTTATTAAAGATGAAACGCAGATAATCAAGACCGCAGCAAAGGTTGACATTCCGGCGGCAATTACACCGGTCAGAAAGATTGCCTGACCCAATGTCGGCAAGACTAATTTGACTAAATTGGGAATTGCCAGGTCGGCTTGAGCTAAATTTGGGAACAGAATTCGAGCGACCGCGCCGTTAAAATAAGGTAGTAAAGCCATACTCGCACCAATGGTTGCCAAAACCGTGCCGATTCTTAAAACATTAACATTTTTAATCGAATAAAATCTGGTTAAAAGTTGCGGCATACCCCAGACGCCAAAACTGACAATCAAAGCATAAGAAATAAGTCCTGACCAGCCCCAAACACCAGGTGTTCTTACTAAATTCTGATTGATTGCATTTAACTGCACCATTGCATTGGAAAAACCACCGATTTTGATTAATGTAAAAACGGTCAAGAGCATCAAACCAAAAAGCATAACCCATGCCTGGAAAAAACTGGTCCAGACTACTGCTAGATAACCGCCTAAAGTTACATAGATAATTATAATTATACCGGAAATTAACAATCCCTGAATATAAGAAACATTTATCAGCACCTGCAGAATATTTGCCATTGCTTTCAAAATGCTGACATTATAAACTACTAAAAAGACAATGATTACAATTGACGAGAAAATCTGCATCGAAGGAGATTTATACCGCTTGCTGAAAAATTCGGGCATAGTTATGGCATTTAGTTTCTGAGTCATCTCGCGGGTCTTTTTGCCGAGCACAATCCACGCCAGAGTTGCGCCGACCAAGACATTAATTGCGCCAATCCAGAGCGTTGCCATTCCGTATTTATAACCGAAAGCACCGCCGCCGATAATAACGACCGAACTGAAATAAGCCGCGACAAAAGCAAAACTCGAAACCCAGGCACCGGTCGTTCTGCCACCCAGATAAAAATCCTGACTGCCTTTTTTCATTTGTTTACTGCTCAATAAACCAATGATAAAAAGAACCAGTATGTAAATAAACAAAACCAGACCAAAAACAAGAATAGGGGACATTTTATTTTATAACCACAGGTGCACACAGGCAGACACTGCTTTTAATATTCTTTTCTCTGTTTCTTTCAGTGTATATCGGTAGTTTCATTAAGGTTTGCTTTTTGGAAAAAACCAGATTGCCCAGATGATTGAAATTAATATACTGCATACAGCGACGATGATTGCGAAAAAAGTCAAAACCGGACAATTAAAAATCATATTATTTTATATTATCGAATAAACAATAGTTGTCAATAGAAAAATATTACAATCGTTAAAAATATATCTTGCCGGAAAACACTAAATATTATTAACCACTGAAGAATAAATAATTAACCACAGAGACAGCAGAGAAATCAGAGAATAATAACCACAGGTACACACAGACAGACACGGTTCAAACCAATGTTATTCCGCACTTGATGCGGAATCCAGAAATAATAAACCCCACGATTACACAAGATTAACACAGAAAAAGAAAATAAACCACTGAGGACACTGAAAACACTGAATAAGAAAATTGTAGGGCAGGGCTTTTAGCCCTGCGAAACCATAATGCAATGTATCATCAAACACAAAACGCAGAAATATAACCACGAAAACACGAAAGGCACGAAAAGTAAAAATCTCGAACCACAGAGACAGCAGAGAAATCAGAGTAAAATAAAAACTGAGAACACTGATAAATATTTAGTCACGAATAAACACAAATAAACACGAATGTCACCCTGGTGCGTGGGTTTCTACGTGTATCAATTAGTCGTATTCGCTATCCATCATTCGTTGTATTCGATATATTTGTTATCATTCGTCTTTTTCGTGCTACCTCATTCGTCTTATTCATTTTACCGTAGGTAAAAACATCTTGACAAAGAGGATTTTAAGCATAAAGTATATTAAATAAATGCCATTGACTAAAGAACAAGCAAAAGAAAATCTATCAAAATTAGTCGAAAAGTATCAGAAAGTCGTTGAGCAAGGCATGGTCAAAGAATACAACGAAGAAGCGACTAAGACCGCTTTTATCCAGCCGTTATTAAAAGATGTGCTGGGCTGGGATGTAAATAATTTTGACGAAGTCAGTCCGGAAGAAACAATATCAAGAGGTAGAGTTGATTACTGCTTAAAAATAGATGGCAAGCCCAAAATATTCGTCGAAGCCAAACCGTTAAAAGCCGATATCTCAAAGCACATCGAACAGGCAGTGCGCTATGGATATAACCGAAAAGGCGTGCCGTTCGTGATGCTCACTGACTTTGAAGGCATAAAATTATTTGATGTTACTTTAAAACCCGACTCTAAAAATCCGAGCAAGGGCTTGAAATTAAACTTATTCTGGAATTTCTACGAGACCAATTTTAGTTCATTATGGCAATTGTCAAAAGAATCGGTTATCAATGGCGAACTGGACAAACTGCTCTTGGCAAAACCCAAAGACCGCGTGCCGGTTGATAAGGCAATCCTTGATGACCTGGAAAAATGGCGTGAGAGTTTAGCCAAAGATATTTATAAAAACAATCCGCACTTGTTCAAAAAGGAAAAGGTAGTCGAAGGCTTTAGCCTGCGCAACCTAAAGGATGCGGCTACCAAAATTAATAATTCGTCGGTAGCCGAAGGCTTTAGCCAGCGCATTTCTTTGGAAAAAGACGCCGATTATTTAAAAGAAATCACCCAGCGGATTCTTGATAGAATAATATTTATGCGGTTCTGCGAAGACCGACAATTTGTTCACGGACAATCCCTAAAAGAATTATTTGAAGAGCGAGGTGAGCAGGTCGGCACAAACACGATGCTGTTTCTTGCACCGAAATTCAAACAATATGATAATATTTTTGACTCGGACTTATTCAGCCATAAAGAATGGGAAGATAATCTGCAGATTGATTTCAAGGTGATGAATAAGATTGTGCTTGATACATATAACCCTTATCAGTTTGATGTAATACCTTTGGAAGTGCTGGGCAATATTTACGAGCAGTATCTTGGCTACACAATCCGCTTGACTCCGCAGATGGTTAAATACGAATTAAAACCCGAAGTCAGAAAAGCGGGCGGAGTTTATTACACGCCCGAATATATCGTTGATTACATTGTCAAAAATACAGTTGGGAAATTACTCAAAGAGCAGACTCCACAGAAAATAAAGAAATTACGAATATTAGACCCTGCTTGTGGTTCAGGCAGTTTTCTGATAAGGGCGTATGAAGAGATGCTGAATTACTATCGCGAATTAAAGAAATCGAATAAGCCACGAATAAACACGAATAAACACGAAAAGAATATTGTAGGGCAGGGCTTTAGCCCTGCGAATCAAGAAAGCAAACCTAAAGGTTCGCCCTACGAAGAAATGACACAAAAAGAATTAGACCTGCAACACTCAGATTCTGATATTCGTCTCACCCTTTCCGAAAAAGCCGAGATATTGAAAAATCATATCTTTGGCGTGGACATTGACGAGCAGGCAGTCGAAGTCACAAAATTATCTTTGATGTTAAAAATGCTCGAAGGCGAATTTGGTATTCTGCCGGGCAGAAGCCTTTTACCGATGCTCGATAAAAATATCCGGTGTGGCAATTCCTTGATATCAGGCAGTCCGATTGAATTAAAGAAATACTTTGGTGATGACTATTTTAAAGTAAAGCCGTTTAACTGGGAACAAGAATTTCCAGATGTATTTAAAGAAGGCATCGCCTCGCCAAAGGCAAAGCCGACGGCGGGTGGATTTGATGTTGTAATCGGCAATCCGCCATATGGTGCGGAATTATCTGATACCGACCGACAATATCTTGAGACACGCTTTAAGTTAGGGAATACAGATACTGCTGGATTATTTATGAGTTTAGCAAATGAACTAATGAAAAATAATGGTATAAATAGTTTCATAATTCCTAAACCATTTATATATGCTTCAAACTGGATAAAGATAAGAGAGAATATTTTTGAAGGACTTTTAGAGATTGTCGATTGCAAAAAAGTTTGGAAAGAAGTGAAGATTGAACAAATCATATTCATATATCAGAAATCAGTGAAATTTACTCAGTATCGTTCTTGCGTAAGAGAAAACAATAATATAAATCTTTTGGGTGAAATTGATAAAAAGACATTTAATGAATTTGGATTTTATTTAAATGCAGTATCACCAAAAGAACTTTTAATAGGTAGAAAAATACACATGTCAGGTCCTTTTCTAAACGATTTTATCATAAATCAAAGAGGGGCGATATATCAAAAATATGTCACGGAAAAAGCAACTGGCTTCAGAGTATTGGGTGGAAAACAAATAGGTAGATATTCGATTAGCAATTATATTAAAGGTTATTTATCTAAAAATATTATTGAAGATGATAAGGCATACATAAAAGAAAATGCTATATTAGCGCAAAACATTGTTGCCCACATTGAAAATCCTATTGACCATATTAAAATTATTGCATCTTTGCCAAAAGATATGGACATAAAAAAATATGTTATTGTTGATACGATAAACCAGCTACAAAATACAAGCAATTATGCTTCGAATTATATTATTGCTATACTTAATGCACAACTTATTTCATGGTATATCTATCGCTTTATTTTTGCAAAAGCTATCAGAACGATGCATTTTGATAATTTCGTAACCGAAAGAATTCCTTATCCCCAACTTGACACAAAGAATAAATCTGATAAGAAACTTCACGATGAACTTGTAAAGTTAGTTGATATAATGTTGGATTTGAATAAGAAAATACAAACCGCCAAAGGCAATGCCAAAGAGCAGATACAGAAACAGATTGATTCAACCGACCATCAGATTGATAATATAGTGTATAAATTGTATGGAATTACAGAAGAAGAAAAGAAAATAATTGAAGGTAAGT
>CAZXRM010000011.1:12333-15436 GCA_964642595.1 uncultured bacterium | reverse complement strand
CCAATCGGAATTATGATTTTACCGTTTGGAGTTAATTGCTTCTGTAAATCAATCGGCATAAACTCAGATGCAGCAGTCACGATTATTCTATCATACGGCGCAAATTCTTTCCAGCCCAATGCGCCATCATCAATTTTATACCGGATATTTTTATAGCCGAGCCGGTTTAATGTTTTGCGGGCTTTGATTGAGAGTTCCGAGATGCGCTCGATTGTGTAAACGATGTTGGCAAGATTTGCCAGCACCGCAGTCTGATAACCCGAGCCCGTGCCGATTTCCAAAACTTTGTGCGTTTTTTCGACGCCAAGATACTCGGTCATCAAAGCCACGATATAGGGCTGGGAAATCGTCTGTTCTTGTTCAATCGGCAGGGGATGGTCGCTATACGCTTTATGAGATAAGGGCTCGTCAACAAACAGATGACGCGGAACTTTGCGCATCGCTTCAATCACCTGCGGATTTTTTATGCCGCGCGCGATAATCTGCTCGTCAATCATCCGATTGCGGTTAATCACAAAATTATCAGTCACAGTATTCATTATTATAGATAGACTATAAATAGAGAATTCGCTGAAGTCAATACCTTAATGAAGAATTTGCCACAGAGACACGGAGAACACTGAGTGTTGTAACAAAAGAAATTGGTTGATGGAAATTAGAAAACAGTTAAGAAAAATGAAATTAGAAAATAAGTTTTTATGGTTTTTTCAGTGAGTTCAGTGTCTTCAGTGGTTAATAAGTATTGACTTACGGTCGAAAAACTAATATATTAAATATTACGATTTCAGTTAACCGGTATGATTTTGCAATATGGATTTTATAATACGCGTTGACGACAGATTGATTCACGGGCAGATTACCGCGGGCTGGGTTCGACCTCTGGGCATTGAACGGATCGTGCTTGCCAATGACGCGGTTGCGAATGACACTTGGCAAAAAGAGATATATGCGATGTCTGTGCCGACTGAAATCGAAGTGAAAATATTTGTCGTAAATGAAGCAGTGGGATTTTTGAAAAATTTGAATGATAAAAAAAAGACAATGGTCGTGATTAATTCTTTGCAAGACGCGCTGGCGATTATCAAAGCCGGCATCCGACCTTTGAAACTGAACATCGGCGGACTGCATTTTGAACCGGGAAAAAAGTCTTTTGCAACTTACATTTTTCTGTCGGATGATGATATCAAACAGGCAAAAGAGATTCTAAAATCAGGCGTGACACTCGAAGGCAGAGAAATTCCCGGTAGCCCGGCGATAAATCTGGATAATTTGATTAGGCAATCTTAGGATAACCACGAATGGACACTAAAGGACACGAATGGAAGAGAAAAAAATAAAAATATTCGAGTTGATTCGTGTTAATTCGTGGCAAAAAATGTTGAGTTAAAAAGAAAGTATGATTGGAACGATTGTTTTATTGTGCGTGATTGGTGCGATTGTGCTACTTGATAAACTGGCGATTGGCGAGTTTAGTATATCCCAGCCGATTATCGCCTGCCCTTTGATTGGGCTTATATTCGGCGAGTTTCATATCGGGCTTTTATTGGGCGGAGTTTTGCAGTTGGTCTGGGTCGGCGCTTTGCCGTTGGGCGCAAAAGAACCGATGGACAGTCAAGGCGCAGGTGTGGTTGCAATCGCGACTTTTATTCTGGCAAAAAAGTCGGTTATTGATTTTAATCTGGAGAAAGTTTTGTTCGTCGGTCTGTTTTTCGGAGTGCTGGCAAGCATTGTCGGACAGGTCGGCGCGCAAATGCTCAAGACTTATAATAACCGGTTATTTAAACGCATTGATAAAGACAGTTCGATTAAGAGAATCGTTGTTAATAATTATCTGGGAATAATTACATCGTTTATCAAAAATTTAGTTGTAATTTTGATATTTCAGGTTCTGCTGGTTGCAGTCGCGCCGGCAATAAAATTACTGCCGAGTTTTTATTTGGGTGAATTGATTGTGATTCCGTTAGCGATTGGTGTGGCGAGTTTAGCAAAAATTATAATTTTCAAACGGCGAATTTTATATATGGCAATCGGCGCTCTAACCGGAGTTTTGTTATGGGTTATTTTGCGATAATCAAGGCGTTTATCATCTCGCTCTTTTTGTCCAGTTCCTGGTCTTATCTGGGAAGACAATCAAACGGCATCTGGGCGATAATTCTACAATTAATCAAGCCCGATAAACGCGATAATGTTAAAGCAATGCTTGTGGAAAGAAATGCGTTTAATACCAATCCGTACTGCACAGGCGTGATGATTGGCATTGCCTTGAATGACGAAAATCAAATCAAGCAGGAATCATTTGTAACTCTGCAGTCTATTTTCGGCTCAATCGGCGATGAGTATATTTGGCGAACTTTGCGTCCAACACTGCTTAGTATATCGGTGCTGGTTTTGCTGATTGGATATCTTTGGATTAAAAATATTTATGCAGTCAGCGCTTTTAGTTTGACCCCTTTGATGTTTTTGATTCCGTATAATATAGCGGTGCAGGGGATTAGAATAAAAGGAATCTATCAAGGTAAAAAGATTGGCGTGATGGCGGCAGTAAAACTGGTCGAGTACTTGCGAAGACCGATAACCAAGTTTTATAACCTGCTCGCATTTGTCATGGGGATGATTGTTGTAATTATACCACTGGTCTATCTGTCGTCGTTTGCTGAGCATATTAAAAGTTTTACAGAATCAGTAGCCGCATTTTTTACGATACTGGGTGTGGTAATTGTCTCTTACTTTTTGATGCGGTCCGAGCGGTCAAGCTCGTATCTTTTGATTGCAGGACTATTGATTTTTTTGTTAATTAAGGTATTATGATTACAGAAACACTTGTTATAAAAAACGAAGTCGGGTTGCATGCCCGACCAGCCGCGCAGTTTGTCAGGATTGCCGAGCGCTACAAATCGAATGTGCGGTTATGCAAAGACGGAATCTGGGTGAACGGCAAAAGCGTGCTTGGAATTCTAACCTTAGCCGCAGAACACGGCAGTGAAATTATCTTAGAAGTGAATGGCGTAGACGAAGCCCAGGCATTTTTAGAACTGAAAAGCGTATTAGAAGCAGACGAAACCACGAATGGACATTAATGAAAAAGTTTAACCGCGAAAGCACG
>CAZXRM010000011.1:4325-12233 GCA_964642595.1 uncultured bacterium | reverse complement strand
AAATTGAGAACAATTAATAAAGAGCAGATTTTACGAGGCATACCGGTTTCCGAAGGGTTTGCCATCGGGAATATTTTTGTTTACCAGCGATTCATACCCAATTATACAATGCGGGTATTGAAAGATACGGAAGTCGAGCCGGAAAAAGCAAGGTTTGATAAGGCAATCAAAGAGACCGAGCAGGAACTGAAAACTTTGCAGAATGAAATCCGGCGGGAGATGGGAAGTGATTTAGCCGAACTTATTTCTTTACAGATTGCTTTGCTCTATGACCAGGATTTATACAACGGGACAATCGAATTCATTGAAAAGAACAAGCGCAATGCTGAGTACGCTTACTCAGAAGTGCTCAAGAAATATATCGTGCCATTGAACCAAGCCAAGACACCGTTTTTTCGGGAGCGTCTGGCGGACATTACTGATGTTTCGACTCGGGTACTGTCAAATATTTTGGGCGTGGAACTGCCTTCGATTTACGAAGTTGCCGAGAACTCGATTATTATTGCCTATGATTTTCTACCCTCAGAAGCAGCACTGCTCGATAAAAACCGGGTGATTGGAGTTGCGACCGAAGCCGGTGGCAAGACATCGCACACCGCGATTATGACCAAGGCAAAAGAGATTCCGTCGGTGGTCGGCATTGAGAATCTAATCAAAAAAGTTACGGAAGCGTATCAAGACCCGAATAAGAATAAAGAGATTGTGCTTGACGGTTCACGGGGAATGGTGATTTTAGAGCCGAGTGAAAAACGGATAATTTTCTATAAAAAAGAGCAGGAAAAAATTGCATCGCATCGGAGTTATCTGAATACGCTGAAAGAATCCGAGTCAACCACCCAGGACGGTAAGCACATTGACCTTTCGGCAAATATCGAGTTTGTCGCGGAAGCGGTCAATGCTTTAGAAAACGGCGCGCAGGGCGTCGGGCTTTTCCGCACCGAATATTTGTATATGGCGCGCAGGCGACCGGTCACCGAAGATGAGCAGGTCGAAATTTATTCGAGCGTTGCCGACCGAATGAAGCCATATCCGGTCATTGTCCGGACTTTTGATTTTGGCGGAGATAAAATTATTCCGGGTTATGCTGAACCCAATCCTTTTCTGGGCTGGCGGGCAATCCGGCTGTGCATTGATAATCCGGAACTTTTCCAAAATCAACTTAAAGCGATTCTGCGGGCGTCGGCAAAGGGCAATGTCAAAATCATGCTGCCGATGATATCAAGCATTGACGAACTGCGCCAAGCCAAGTCATTCTTAGAACAGGCAAAGCAGGATTTACGGTCAAAACATATTTTGTTCGACGAGCATATCGAGATGGGCATAATGGTCGAAACGCCGGGTTGTGCGATTATGGCAGAAGAATTCGCCAAAGAATGCAACTTTTTCTCAATCGGCTCGAATGATTTGACTCAATATACGCTGGCGGTTGACCGGGACAATAAACGGGTGGCAAAATTGTTCGACACGATGAACCCGTCGGTCTTAAAGATGATAAAAATGACGATTGATGCGGCGCATAATAACGGCATCTGGGTCGGATTGTGCGGCGAGTTTGCCGCCGACCCCTTGGGAATGATGATTCTTATCGGAATGGGCATTGACGAACTTTCGATGGTCTCGTCAATAATTCCGCTGGCGAAAAAGATTATTCAGAGCATTGATTATGCTTATACCCAGAAATTAAGCAGAGATGTTTTGTCAATGGCAACCGCCGCTGAAGTATGTGATTATATGAATGCGGAATTGAAAAAGAATTTACCGGAACTGCACAAATTTCTTACTACCCTGGAAAATTCCAATGAAATGGCTCCGCATTTAGTTAAAAAGATATAGGATAGTAAAATGGACAAAGGAAAAAAATTGATTGATATGCATAAACTAATTTATGATTTACCCGAGCAGATAAAAATAGCTTACGAGATAAGCACCAAGAACAAAATCCATATTAAAAAGACCGATATCAAAAATATCGTAGTCGCGGGAATGGGCGGGTCTGGTATTGGCGGAAATATCATCAAAGGGCTGGCTTTTGGAAATTCTCGAATTCCAATTATTCCAGTAAAAGATTATACCCTGCCCGGTTTTGTCAGTAAAGATACGCTTTTCTTCGCGGTCAGTTATTCGGGTAATACCGAAGAAACGCTCGCATGTTTTAACTCCGCCAAAAAAATCGGATGCAAGATTATCGCGATTACATCCAATGGCAAGTTGCGGGAAGAATGTCTTAAGCATAATTTTGATTTTATCGAGATTCCCGCTGGACTACCGTCGCGGGTTGCGGTCGGTTATCTTTTTATTCCGCTATTAGTCATTCTTTCTAAAATCGGAATTATACCCAAGGTGGATGCAAGTATCAAAGAAACGCTGACGCTCTTGTTCCGTAACCGGAACAAATATGACAAGCACCTGAAATCTTTTGCCCGCGGTCTTAGAAACAGCGTTCCGATAATCTATACGAACAGCGCGATGTTTGAGCCGGTTGCGATGCGCTGGCAGGCGCAGTTCAATGAAAACGCCAAAATCATCTGCCACTTTAATGTTTTCCCGGAACTGAACCATAATGAAATCGTCGGCATCTGCGATAATAATCCAGTAGGTTTTTATTATTATTTGCTCCTGACCGACAATAAAGCCCACGAGCGTAATTTATTAAGAACCGAACTGACATTGGAAATTATCAGGAAAAACCGATGTCACGAAAAACACTACAGGTATCAGAAATTCTATCCAGACGGCAAATCAGATTTGGCAAGGATGTTTTCGCTTATTATGCAGGGCGACCTTCTAAGTTATCATCTGGCTCGAGTTCGA
This sequence comes from uncultured bacterium, assembly GCA_964642595.1. Lineage (GTDB taxonomy): Bacteria > Hydrothermota > Tepidihabitantia > Tepidihabitantales > CAIPLT01 > CAIPLT01. Next base: position 9,422 of record CAZXRM010000011.1, on the reverse strand, counting down.
GGAATCGAACCAGGCCTGATTCTGCCGATTGACGAACTGAAACACTTGATGAAAACATGCAAATTAGCCAATTCAAAAATAGTAAGGTTAAAGAAATAATCTTAAATTATGGAATCTTTGTCTTGTTAACAGGAGGTGCATATGTTGAGAGCAATCATACCAGCCGCGGGTGAAGGCAGACGGTTAAAACCGCACACCCACACCACGCCCAAAGTGCTTTTGCAGGTTGCGGGTAAACCGATTATCGGTCACATTATGGACCGGTTAATAGATGTGAAACCGGACGAAGTTATGGTCGTGGTCGGCGTGCAGGGCGAGCAGATTCAACATTACCTGACCAGTAAATATAAATTTAATTTCAAATTCGTCGAGCAGAAAGACCCAAAAGGCTTGGGTGATGCGGTGAGCCGGGTTTCCGGATTATTGAGCAACGAAGATAAAAAATCACCGGTGCTGATTCTGTTGGGCGATACGATTGTTGATATCAATATCAAAGAGATTATTAGCAAAGAAAATATTGTCGGGACCAAAGCAGTCGAAGACCCGAGAAGATTCGGCGTGGTCGAAACGAAAAACGGTTATATCACGAAAATCACGGAAAAACCATTAGAACCCAAGAGTAATCAGGCGATTGTCGGTATCTATTATTTTACTTCAGCCGGACCGTTATTTGACAGTCTGGATAAAATTATCAAAGAAGACCGCAAAACCCGCGGTGAATACCAATTGTCCGATGCTCTGCAGGAGATGGTGGATAAAGATATTAAAATAAAAACGCTGCCGGTTGAGTACTGGCTCGACTGCGGAACACCAGAAGCGATGATTGCGACCAACCGTTATTTACTGCAAACCAACAGCCATTTCACGCCTCGGGAAAAAGTCGTGATAATTCCACCGGTCTATATTGATGATTCGGTGTCAATCGAAGAATCGGTCATCGGTCCGTTCGTGTCAATCAGCGAAGATGCGGAAATCCGTAATTCAATCATTCGCGACTCGATTATCAACCAGCGCGCATATGTGGAAAACTCGCTGATGCAGGGTTCGATTCTGAGCGAGAATGCAGTCGTGCGCCAGCGGGCAACCAAAGTTAATCTCGGCGCGTTCTCGGAAATGGAAATGGGATAGGAAAGAATATTATATATTAAAAATTAAATATCAAAAATAAAAATTACTATAAGAATATTTTTATGTTTTTAATATGTGTTTTTAATTTTTGGTTTTTCATTTTTAATTTTATATCAAAATACAATGCAGTTTGAACTTCAAAAAATTAGCGCTGATTGTAAAGCCCGTCTCGGTAAACTTTCATTGCCCAACGGCGAAGTTAATACACCAATATTTATGCCGGTTGGAACTCAGGGAACGGTAAAAACAATAACTCCGCAGGAACTCAATCAAATTAGTGCTGAGATTATTGTGTGCAATACTTATCATCTTTATTTAAGACCAGGGGCGGATGTTATTAAATCAGCCGGCGGGTTATCAAAATTTATCAGTTGGCACAAACCGATTCTGACCGACTCAGGCGGATTTCAGATTTATTCGCTGGCACCATTGCGCAAGATTACAGACGACGGTGTAAAATTCCAGTCGCACATTGACGGCTCATCACATTTTTTCACGCCTGAATCAGTGGTCGAGATTCAGGAAAAGTTCAAGTCAGATATTGCGATGTGCCTTGATGTCTGTCCGTCTTACCCATCAAAATATGAAGAAGCGCAGGAATCGATGATACAAACATTGAGTTGGGCAGAGCGGGCAAAAAAAGCAAAGAGAGAGGAGACCAATCTTTTCGGTATTATTCAAGGTGCGACTTATGCAGACCTGCGGCAACAATCGGCACAAGCAACCGTTGATTTAGATTTTGCCGGTTATGCGATTGGCGGGTTGTGTTTGGGTGAACCATCATCGGTGACTTATGAGATGATTGATGCGGTCAGGGATTTTATTCCCAAAAAGTCAGTCTGTTATTTGATGGGTGCTGGTTATCCGGAAGATATTATCGAGGGTGTGAAACGAGGTGTTGATATGTTTGATTGTGTGTTGCCAACCCGCAACGGCAGAACCGGCACTGCGTTCACTTCCCAAGGACGGGTGACAATCAGAAATGCACAATATATTTCTGATTTTACTGCTTTGGACTCGAAGTGCGATTGTTATACCTGCCAGACTTTTACCCGCTCGTATCTCAGACACTTGTTTATTGCCGGAGAACATTTGGGACCAAAACTTCTAACGCTTCACAATCTTCATTTCTATCTTAACCTGATAAAAAATATTCGCAAGCAAATCGAGCAGGATAATTTTTTGAACTGGTCAAAAGAGTTTCTGGCAAATTACTCTTCAAAAAATAACTCGTAAAAACACAGGATTTTTTTCACCGCAGAGAGAAGAATACCACGAAAACACGAAGGACACGAAAGTACAACTGAGAAGCGTAGGTTGTTACAAAACATCAAAAGAGTGATTTTATCTATCTCTTTATTAAACATAAACATACGCTATTACAAAATGTTAGTTAAAACTAACGTTTTTGTCAAGCGATTTTTTCGGTTAAGTCGCTAACCCCCAAACCCTAATCCAAAAAACTGTTTTTAAGAGGGTAGTGTATAGGGGGTGTATAATGGAATTTAGAATGTCGAATTTTGAATTTTGAATTAAAAGATTTCGGAAGCCATTTGGAAAGACATCTAAAATGGTTGCTAAAAAGCCAGGTAAATGTGCGGGTTGATTTGGGTTTGGTAATGCTTGAAAGCAGTGTTCTGGCAAGAGATGTCGGATGGGGTGATGGATGAAATTTAGATTGTCATCTGAGATGAAGTGAGGTGTTGGATGAGGTAAGACATAAGAAAAATCAAAAAGAAATTAGCCACGGATGAACACGGATAAAAGAATATGTAGGGCAGACCTTCAGGTCTGCGAAGACAAGCACGGCTAAAGCCGTGCCCCTACAAATCTTCGGCTCGCAATGACGACACTTTATAGTCATGCGGTTCTATTTTGTTAAGATTATTTTACAAGTAAACTTCTGCTTTGGTGTTTCGATGGTTACAAAGTAAATTCCTTCGGCACTTTGTTTGCCATTGTCATCTAAGCAATTCCAATTGAACGAATAGTTGTTGGCGGTCAGTTGTTGGTTATTGGCTAATGTGCGGATAATTCTTCCGGAGGCATCGTAAATCTTGAGAGAAATTTTTGACGGTTCGGCAAGACTGAATGTAATCTGCATTAATTCTTTATTAACTGGATTTGGTCTTGGGGTATAAAGAGTTGTAATGAGTTTATTTATTGGTCTGACTGGTTCAGAGACTGAAGAAAAGGTAATCGGCACAGTCGCCTGATAGCGATAGAAGTTTTGTCTGGTCACTGTAACAATCATATTGTTTCCAGCAGATTGCGCAGGGATTGAAATTGTTACTGGATTTCCATTTCCTTGAGCAATGCCGATTATATCATTGTTGACGGTAAGAGCAATTATCGAACTGTCATCAGCGGTTACGGTAAAACTGGTTGCGCCAGGTTCAAGTATTGAATTATGAATTACGGTTAAGGTCTGCGGCATTTCGGTATTGAGTGGATTAAAAACGTCACCGTGGTGATGATAAAGAGCATAAGTAACAGCTTTATTAGATTGATTATAAGGCCAGCCTGATGCCTGTAGAAAATATTTAGCGTAGCACTGAGCAATCGCTGGACATAAATTGCTTGGCGGTGTTTCATTTACGGGATAATCGGGCATAAACTGCTGCCAAAAGCAGTCAATATTACCCCAAAGATAAACATCATTTACAAATGAATATGATACTTCAGTTGGTGCATTTACACCTAAAGCGCCGCTGAGTGTATCTCCGATATGATAACGATGCCACTTTTCAGCAAAACACTCGTTAATCCAGTTAAACATGCCGGTAAGACAATTAGTCGAATAAACAAATATCAAATCGGTATTTCTTAAACTATTAATATTGGAATTAGAAAACGAGGGCTCACCCCACCCGGTTTCTGCGCCATGGTCACGATGTAAAATAATAAAAGAGCCATCATTTATTGCATCGATAATACCGGTTGTTGTTCCATTAGACCACCATGATGAATTGTAAGGGTTTGTCAAAGACGGAAGCCAACCTAAGTTATAAAAATAATTAACAACCGCAGAAGTATTAGTTGCAGTTGACCATGACCCACCGGGTGTTGGTGTTCCAGAATATATACAATAAAACTTGTAAGGATTTTTTCCTAACCCATGAATGAAGAACTGCCGAATTACTTCTACACTCAAATGAAACCAGCGTTCGGTCTGCCAGGCGCCACAGCAAATTGGTCGGTCATAAAAAATCGTATCGGTATACGGATTTCGTTCATAACTTAAAAACTTATTTACCATTACTCTCAGATGTTCTTGGTTCTGAGCGCAGATTCGACCATGAAACATATCAGGCAAATTATCTCCATTTACATCAGCATAGATATTATCCGACACACAGTAATTATTCCACATTGGTGAAGTCACACCATATATCTTTTCACCGGAGTTAGGATAGTCTGATAATATCAAGAATGCGATTGGTCGAGGAGTCCAGGTATTATAAGCATTGTCAAGGTAATTTTCGATTGCGGTTGCGGTTGTTCCACCGATTTCAGATAAAGAAACAACTTTAGTCGAGATACCCTGTAATTGCCGCCATCTTTTTATCGTGTCTGCCCAGGCAATAAAAACTGGGTCATCAGGGACAATAATAATATACTCATAACCGTCTCGACCCGCTTGTAATCTGTGTAATCTATCATAATAATCTGTGTAATCAAGCTCTGACAAAGAGCGATAGTTTAGTAAGTGTGCTTGTAATATTGGTTCCCAATACGGATTGCGCAGAGCATCATCACCAAAATGACCATTACCACCAATAAACTCGACCCGGACTCTTAAGTCTGTATAGATAATCAAGTCTTTGGTGACCGGGTTATATTGAAACGGCGTGATACCAAGCACAACACAGTCAACCCCGCGCATCTGTAATGGTTCAGACAATTTGACCGGCGAGTCAGGATAATATTCGTTTTTATTATAAATATTCATATCTTTGACATATCGGA
>CAZXRM010000011.1:0-4225 GCA_964642595.1 uncultured bacterium | reverse complement strand
GAGTCAGGATAATATTCGTTTTTATTATAAATATTCATATCTTTGACATATCGGACAGGTTCATCGTCATTTTCTTTGGGAATATTTGGGGCAGGTGCTATTTCGATGTTATGATATGTTTCAGTCCTTGCATCTATGATTGTAGCGATTGCTCTCGCGCCTTGCGGAATCGCGATATATCGTCCGGTTCCGGCTAAATTGGGTGCGCCTTGTTCATTAGGTAAAAATATTCCGGAAATTCCGTAAGTTTTCATCGGAATGCCATCAATTTCTGTCTGCTCGATTACCAGCTGATGAATGCTGAAAGTAATATCAATTCCACTATTACTTATTGATGTGACATTGAATAAAGGATTTTGTCCCCAGTTATCAGAAAAATTAATAACTTCGCCATATCCAAAAGATATTGCGATGAGTGCAATTATCTCTAATACTTTCCGCATAAATCCTCCGATTTTATATCTACAATAATATACTTCGAGTATTTCAAAATGTCAAATATTTTTGTAGGGGTCGCACCCCTCAAAATAAAAGGGCTGGGATTTTTACCCAGCCCATACGATTTAGCTAAATTGCTAAGTTGTTATTTCGTGTAAATCATCTTCTTGGTGAATTTGTGATTTGCGGTTTCGAGCGTTACAAAGTAAATTCCTTCCGCGACCGTGCGGTTATTGTCATCTCGGCCATTCCATACTTTATTGTAAATTCCAGAACCTAATGACCCATTAACTAGTGTCTTTATGATTCTGCCTGACGCATCATAGATTCTCAACGTAACATTTGAAGGTTCAGCCAGACTGAACGAGATTTGCGCTTGACCTTTGGTTGCAGGATTTGGTATGGGTGCATTAAGAGTTGTGATGAGCGGAAATTCGAGCGGCTTTTGTTCAATGCCGGGTGCGGTCGGTGTTAAGTAGAATCGAATATTTGGTCGGTAGTAAGTCTGAGTTAAAGAAGTTGGCCAGTTGCTGGCATTATATCCATAACGGTTCCGATAATTTGCTGATGTTGATGTATATTGCCAGGACGGATAACCAGATGAAATCTGAGGCGGACCTTTTAAGATTAAAATCTGGAGATTGTCTGAGTTGTTGTAGAGAAAAGCCGTATTCAAAGTTATATCCATCCAACCCACGGCATTAAATGGAAATGGACCAGAATATACCCGCGTATAACCAATCGTGTCAAATGCGCCGGTTGCGATGGTTGATTGATTGGTATGTTTCATATAGATTTTTACATCGTCAAACTGAGTTGTCAGGGTGCCGCTAGTTTTGTAGTACGCAAGATTTGTGATATAACCATAAAGTCCGATTTCCGGCTGCAGATAGATTGCTTCGGTTGCCGAATAATTATAATAACCATACATACAATAAATTGCTGACCCGGATGTGCCGGTTCCGATTATAATCTGAGCAGAGTTGGTGATAAAGGTTGTCACGGTCTTTTGGTCATTGACCGGGTTTGAGTCATTGGCCAAATTCGCTCTGACTTTGACCAAGCAGGTTTCGATAATCGTCGGCGTAAAAGATGTAAAACCGACCTGCGCCGTATCACCAGAATTTAATGATGCGATAGTTTGAGTATTCGAATATCTGAGTGCATTACCAGCACCGAAAATTGAGCAGACCACAGGAAAATTAGTTTGTGCCGCTGTGCCGTAATTTTTTACACGCGCGACTGGTGTTAAAAGAGTGTTGACAAAGTGTCGAGCCTGCGGGTAATGGATTGCGTGCACGCCGATATCAGTAGATGGTGGCTGTGATGGTGAAAATGTAAATCTAATATTCGGTCGGGATGTGGTTCGGGTTAAGGAAGTAGGCCAGGTTGAAGTAGAATAACCATAGCGATTCATATAATTCGGCGAAGTCGAAGTGTAACGCCAGGACGGATAACCGCTGGCAATATTCGGCGGTCCTTTGATTATCATCATATCGAGATTATCTGAGTTGTTATACAAGAACGGCTCATCTAATTCAATCGAGAGCCAACCGGATGTTACTCCGTTCGGGAATGTTCCAGAGAAAACACAGGTAAAGCCGGTTGTATCATAAGCACCGGTTGCAAGCGATGTTTCAGTTGTATGTTTCATATATATCCGGACATTTTCAATCGGTATGATTGCCGTGCCCGAGTTTTTATAATAAGCGATATTATTAATGAAACCATAGAAGTTAATGTCGGATTGTAGATAAATTGCTTCAGTTACCGAATAGGCATTATAACAGTACATTGGATAGTACGAAGAACTTGATGTGCCGGTGCCGATTGTAATATCAATCAGGTTTGTGACATTGGTGAGCCGAGTCTTAAGGTCATTGGTAGAATTTTCATCACCAGTCAGATTAGTCCGAATCGCAACATTACAAGTTTCGATGATAGTTGGTGTCCAGGGCGTAAAATTAACCTGCGTTGAATCACCCGATGCAAGTGATGCGATGACCACGCTGGCAGTATATCGGAAAATATTACCTGGTCCGACAATCGAACATATTACCGGAATATTTACCTGAGTTAACAGACCATAGTTTTTCACCCAGACGCTCGGGGTCATTTGAGTATTAACAAAATGATGACCGGTCGGCGCGATTATTGATTTTACACCGATATCATTATTGGGCGGTGGCATCTGAGCAAAGCCAATGCCGGTAATATCATCAATATACCAGCCGGGATAAACGGTTGAAGCATCAGCGCCAAAATGCCATCTTATCATAAAACGCTGTCCGGCAATTACCGGCAGGTCAAAGGTCACTTCGGTCCAGTTTTGATTGGAGCCGCCAAAAATCGGCTGTCCGCCAACGCCGGGTGTACTGGCATAAGCGTTTCCGGTATAACCACCGATGGGTGTTACGACCGTCCAGGTTGCACCATAATCAGTAGAGATTTTTACATTACCACCATCATAAAGGGTCGTGGTTCCTTCAAAACTGTACCAGTGCCAGAATTTTAATTGCGGCGTATTACCGGTTGCAGTCAGTTCGGGCGTGGTTAAGGTCCAGTTGGCGCTGTTAACATAATTTCCGCCAAGAACGGTTGCCCAGACTTTTGCGCCAGAATGAGCAGCACTCGGTCCAGAAGTTGGAATACCCCATTCCCAAGCCGCAGTTGCTGGTTCGGGAATATAACCGCCATTGTCGTCTTCGAGCGTGGCAAGATAAATCTCAACCGGTAATGAGAACTGGAAGGTGTCAGTATAAAAACTGTGATTTATAGCTACTCGGAACTGCACCATTGTACCGGGTAGAATTATCGTGTCGGAACAGACAATAAACGGGTCAGATGCGTTACTGGCATTGGCGCTTGGTGCAATAACACCAAAACTACCCTGCCCATCCAATAAAGTAATATTAGGATTAGTAACAAGTAAATTAGCCGTGATACTTTCGGTAGCAGCACCGCCTTCGTTTCTAAGTGTAACAATGACGTTAACTGTTTCGCCGCGGTTAAATATGCCGTTATTATTACCACCAACCACGGCTGCGCCTTGAAAACTCATAACCGGTGCATAGACCCGCGCTGATTTATACGATTGGAAAGTGCTGTCGGCATTATCCTTGAAGGTAAAAGTAAAATTAATCTGGTGATTGTTCGGCGTGTTGCGCGCAACCCGGAATTGATAAACCGGATTAGAATAAACTGAATCATCGGCCGCGATTGTGCCAAACCAACTCGAATCGCTGACCATCGTCGTGAATGAATCAGCCGTGGATAATTTTCCATAGATGCCTTGAGCCGTTCCAATACCGATATTTTTTGCCCAGGCGCCATAGTCAATTTTTTCACCAGGATTAATCTGACCATTAGCACCAGAATCATTAACCACGATAGTTGTTGCAATAATATAAGGATAACTGGATGAGACGACTGGTATCGTCACCTGATAACGATAGTAATTCTGTTTGGTGACGGTTACAATCACGCTCGTGCCAGGAATCTGCGGTGTAATAATTATTGACTGGGGATTACCGGTTGCCATTGCCGCGCCGATTATTTCACCATTAACGGTTAAAGCAACAATTGCGCTGTCATTGGCAGTTACGGTAAACGATGAGGCGCCGGCCATTACGGTCGGCATATGCACGACGGTTAAATTCTGCGGAACTTCGGAATATAATGGATTGAAAACATCACCATGATGATGGAATAAATGATAAGTGTGCAATTTATAGGGTTGAATATCTGCATACAACCAGGAAGTACTCACACCATATAAAAATATTTT
>CAZXRM010000010.1:12737-16041 GCA_964642595.1 uncultured bacterium | reverse complement strand
CAGCTTACATACTCTACCTGCAGGTAGAGTAAAAATTGAATGAATTTTTCTGCTAATTATCTAACAACCAACAACTAATAACGAAAAACGGAAAAGGGTAGGGTAGTGTGCTCTCTATGAAACATCGCATCTAAAAATGCGGGGTGAGAGGCGTGTAAAAAGACTTTTAGTAAATCATTTACAAAGGGTTTCAGTTTGGTTTCTAAAAAGGTTGGTAAATGAGCGGGTTGAAATGGGTGTAGAGATGTTAGTAATAGGTCATTTGACAAGGGATGTCGGGTGATGTGAGGGTCGTTATCTGAAATGGGATTTGGAATTGAGTAAGGTATTGGATGAGGTAAACCATATGAAAAATTAAAAATCAAATATCAAAAATCAAAATGAAAAAGTAAAATGCAAAATGTTAATCGCAGTGCCATTCCTGCGAAAGCAGGAATCCAGGATTCGAAAAACTGGCGTAAGGTACCTATCGATTGTCATTCTGAAGGAGCGAAGCGACTGAAGAATCTCTCTTTTTCTAAGTACACGACTTGCGAGAATATCAATTCTGCTTAGTCTGAGATTCTTCGCCTTCGTCTCAGAATGACATTTTATTTCGTGTTCTTCGTGCTTTCGTGGTTAAATTATTTTATTATTACAATTCTTTCAATAATTCTTTTCTCTTCAGTATCTAAACAGAGAAGATAAACTCCTGAAGATAAGGTTTTCGCATTTAGGTCAATCTTGTAAATCCCTGGTTCCTTGGTTTGATTAACTAATGATTTAATTAGTCTTCCATTAATATCATAGAGTTTAAGGTTAACTCTTTGGAATGTTGGGATTGAAAAGATGGTAGTCGCAGGATTTATCCCGCGTTCTACTTTTAGCGAATAGCGGAGAGCGGAAAGCGGAGGGTTTTCTTCAACTCCTGTTGAAGAGGTTGTAAACACTCCATCCGTTTCATCATATTGCCAGCCGGGACCGTAAGCAATGATTTTTATTTTACAGGAATCAGAATTAACATTTGGCACTGTCCATAAATAAGAAGTGTCGATGGACGATAGACTATGGACGATGGACTGATAAGTTCGTCCATTGTCTGTGGAATAAAATAAAGATAGCGAATCACATCTTGGCGGATAGAATTTCTGCCAGCGGATGAGTTCTTGGGTACTGTCTTGGAAAACTTCTCCGCCATTTGGTCTTAACAATCTAATTGCTTCAACTTCAAAGATTGATGTTTTGCCGTTACCGCTTATAACAATTTCTTTGTAACCATTTCCATTCATATCATAAATATTTACTTGACCCTGCGGTCGTTGTCCACCGTGATTATTTATCCAATCCCAAATTTTCTGAAACTGATTATTACCAGTTGCTTTATATGCCATTACGCTTCCACCAATTGACCAGACTAATTCTTCAATGCCATCGCCATCTATATCACCACATTTACTTCTTTTACTTGACCAATCACCTCCACTAACTTGGTCAATAAAAGTTCTTTGATAAGTATTATTGCTAGTTGCTTCCCACATATAGAGATAATTCATAGCAGATGGATAACTATAAAACGCGATAAAGAATTCAGGATAACCGTCGCCATCCAAATCATTGCCAGAAAAAACATCAGAACCATTGGGTTTACGGACGGTGTCTACGAAAACCGGTCCATATTGATTATTACTGATGTTTTCATATATATAGACTCGTCCAAGTGTGCTACCATCAGCGGTTATAAATTCTTTATAACCATCTAAGTCTAAATCGCCAAAAGCAAAAGACCATGCTATTATTCCTTGCGTTGTATTCCATGCAATTTCATTTTGATTATTTCCGACATTTTCAAAAATGACAACACCTAACGGAGGATAAGTGACAAACATTATTTCGTTTCTATTATCCGAATCAAGGTCTGGTGCGAAATAAAATGGTTGAGATATAGCAGCATTATAGTAGTGTCTATACCACCATGATAAATTTTCTGGATAATAAGAAAAATTCGGACTTTCCTGAGTTGTTACAAGATTATAAGTAGTATCAATAGTTTCATCATTATTTGGTCCTACTAGGTCAGTTAGACTATCTCTATCAATATCACCAACATCATAAGGTCTAAAATTACCGGTTGTTATTCCTGGCGGTCCTGGATATGCGCCGGTATCAGCAAAAACTAGTTCGTAATGGTTCATTGGGCGATATTCTAAAATCTCCCATCGCGTTGGTAATGCTGTACCAAAAATTATCTCATTTAATCCGTTGTGGTCACTATCACAACAGAGAATATTACTTCCATAATACACTCCTGCTTCAAGAAATACAATGCGCTTCATTTGGATTGGGTCTCGATTGTTAATACTATGTGGAATACCAGTAGTTGGTATATCATTCAAACTAATATTTTGCGGGTCTTGCCAGTCAAATGGTGTTTTATAAAGCCATCTTACTCTTCGCCATTTTTCTGTTACTTTTGAATCATAGTCATTTGGTGCTTGCCAAGTTACACATATATATTCGCCTTTTATATTTATAGCAAGATTTGATGCTGGTTCGGTTGGAAAAGATGTCGAGGAAATGTTAATATTACATTCCCATCTTGGTGTTCCATCTTTTCTTAATGAATCTTTATTAATCGGATACATATTCATCTTGTAATAAACTCTACCTTGTTTAATCCAGACAAGATGAATATAATCACCGTCTGTTACAGTCATTGCATATTCTGACACTTTTTCATCTATCTTTTGTGGTGCTGACCAAGATTTGTTTGCGTTATGCTGAAAATATAAATTGCTATCACTGGTAAATACTCGGTAATAAATATTTTCTGTTCCTTTTAATATTATAGTATCTATAGATGTTTGCGATATACTAATAATTGTGGCTAAAATAATTGATAACATATTCGCACTTCCTAATATTTGAGATTCTTCGCTTCGCTCAGAATGACAGAAAAGGTAATGTTCATTTTATCACCCTTGAGGTTCTCGAAGGTCTTAATTCAGATTAACCTTAATTTATGATTTGTCAAGATGATTCATATTTCTTCTGAATTTTCACCAGCAAAGCATTGACAACCTAATTAAATAATAATATCATATATTTGGAAGGGTAGGTCGGGCGGTCGCTCTGCATTTTTCATGACCTGAAAGGTGTGGGGAGGAAAGTCCGAACTCCTCCAGACAGAACGCTTGCTAACCGCAAGACTCAGTTTTTACTGAGATGGAAAGTGTCACAGAAACTACACCTCCAAAAACTATTTTTGGAAAGGGTGAAAAAGTGCGGTAAGAGCGCACTGTTTCAAGTGGCGACATTTGAAACGGAC
>CAZXRM010000010.1:0-12637 GCA_964642595.1 uncultured bacterium | reverse complement strand
ATTGTTGATGTTGCCCGACGGACTGGTGCATTTGTATCTGGTCCGATTCCATTGCCAACCAACTTTAGTCTTTATACCGTTCTTCGTTCACCGCACGTTGATAAAAAATCACGCGAGCAATTCGAACTGAGAGTTCATAAACGGCTAATTGAAATATCCAACGCGACGCGGGAAATGGTTGATGCATTAATGAAACTGGAAGTTCCTGCTGGTGTTGAAGTGGAGATTAAATCGGCATGATTGGTTTATTAGGAAGAAAAGTAAAAATGACCCAGATTTATTCAAAGACCGGAAAGGTTATTCCGGTAACAGTTGTAAAAGCGGGTCCTTGTTATGTGGTGCAAAAAAAAGAAGCCGGTAAAGACGGCTACATCGCATTACAATTAGGTTTCGAGGCGAAATCTAATGCTAATAAACCATATGCCGGGCATTTCAAAAATAGTAAATTAGAGCCAATGAATATACTGCGAGAATTCCGCGTTAAAAGTTCCGACGAATCAAGCAAGTTCACGGTTGGTCAGGAGATAAAAGTTGATATCTTTGCCGAGGGTAACATAATATCGGTGCGCGGATTGACTAAAGGTAAAGGATTTGCCGGTGGTATGAAGCGCTGGAACTGGCATGGTGGTCCGAGGACACATGGTTCAATGATGCATCGTCGAATCGGCTCACTCGGCTCGGGTACATCACCAGGCCATCCTTGGCGCGGACGTCATCTGCCAGGAAGATTAGGAATGGAAAAAGTTACGATTAAAAATTTAGAAGTTGTTAAAGTTGACCTGGAACAAAACCTATTGTTTATCAAAGGTGCAATCCCCGGTTCATCTTATACACCAGTCGAAATCAGGAAAAAATGAAAGCAGATTTTTTAGCAATAGACGGAACAGTTAAAGATAAAGTTGAATTAACCGATAGCATTTTCGGTTTAGAAGATAATAATACTTTAATCTGGGAAGGTGTTTGCAATTATTTAGCTAATCAAAGACAGGGAACAGCCAAAACCAAAACACGCGGTCAAGTACGGGGTGGCGGAAAAAAACCGTGGCGTCAAAAGCATACCGGTCGCGCGCGAGTTGGTTCAATTCGTTCACCAGTTTGGGTTGGTGGTGGAACGGTTTTCGGTCCACATCCCAGAGATTACTATAAAAAATTACCCAAACAGAAAAAACAAAAAGCACTGTGTGTTGCGTTATCAATGAAACTTCGAAATCAGGGATTAAAATTTGTTGAAGATTTCGATATCGGAAATAGTAAAACCAAAGAAATGGCAAAGATATTAAAACAACTCGGTCTGGATAAAAATAATACAGTTATGGTAAAGGATATATTCCCGAAAAATATGATATTAGCAAGTCGTAATATTCGCAATCTACAACTGGTCAGCGCTAATGATTTGAATGTATATAACTGCGTTGCTCAGGATAATGTTGTATTTACTTTAAAAGGTTTAGAAGCAATTACTAAACGATTAACAAAAAATTAAATTATGATGGATAAAACAAAAATTATTATACGACCGATAATAACGGAAAAAAGTGAATTGATGAAAAACTTAAACAATCAATATACATTTGAAGTGAAGAGAGATGCCAACAAAATCGAAGTACGCAAGGCGATTGAGCAGTTATTTCATACCAAAGTTGATAAGGTTCAGGTGATGAACTATGACGGAAAACCGAAACGAATGGGCGCATATGCGGGTAGAAGAGCAAACTGGCGCAAAGCAATTGTCACCCTAAAAAAGGGCGAAAAAATTGAAAGTTTAGAGAGATAGAATTATGGGTATTAAAAATTATCGTCCAACACCTTTGGCTCGAAGGTATTATTCGGTCTCGACTTTTGAAGAGATAACTACAACGAAGCCGCATAAACCATTATTAGTCCGAATAAAGAAGACAAGCGGACGTAATAATCTGGGTAGAATTACTGCAAAATACCGGGGTGGCGGTGAAAAAAAGCATTATCGAGTAATTGATTTCGAGCGAACCAAACACGATATGTCAGCGATTGTTAAGTCAATTGAATATGACCCCAACCGTTCGGCACGGATTGCTTTGGTATGTTACAAAGATGGCGAATATCGTTACATCTTAGCGCCAGAAGGTCTGAAAGTCGGTGATGAGATTTTTGCTGGAAAAGATGCACCAATCCGATTCGGCAATACAATGCTGTTGTCTTCAATACCGGTTGGTGTGGAAATTCATAATTTGCAATTATACCCAGGGTACAAGTCATATTTGATTAGAAGTGCAGGGACAGCCGGACAGATTTTAGCTAAAGAACAGGACCATGCGGTAATTAAATTACCATCTGGAGAAATCCGAAAGTTCGCATTAAACTGTTTTGCAACAATTGGTCGCGTTTCGAATCTTGAGCATAAGGATATATCAATCGGAAAAGCAGGACGAATGCGCCATCGAGGAATCAGACCGCGAGTCCGAGCTGTTGCAATGAATCCGATTGACCATCCGATGGGCGGAGGCGAAGGAAAAGCATCCGGTGGCAGACATCCTTGTAATGAAAAAGGATTTATTGCGAAAGGAAAGAAAACCCGTAAGCATCATAAATATTCTTCACAGTTAATTCTACAGAGGAGAAAGAAATGAGTCGTTCGACTAAAAAAGGACCGTACGTTGATGAAAAATTATTCAAAAAGATGCAGGCAATAAGCGCCAGCGGAGAACGAAAAGTTATTAAGACTTATTGTCGACGTTGTCAAATACCACCAGAGTTTGTTGGTCACACAATTGCAATTCATACTGGCAACAGGTTCGTACCGGTTTATATTACCGAACAAATGGTCGGACATCGTTTAGGTGAATTTGCTCCGACTCGGACATTCCGAGTTCATTCCGGACAGCGACGCGAAAAGAAGGAAGGCGAGGAAGAGGAGAAGTAAAGTATGGAAGCAATAGCACGAACTGTATTTCACCGCGGCTCAGCACGAAAAATGAATCGGATATTAAATCTGATTCGAAATAAACCAGTACCCAAAGCAATTGCAATTCTTGATTTTTTACCAAAACCAACGAAATTACCAATCTCAAAAACCTTGAAATCAGCAGTAGCAAATGCAATGGTCAAGGGTGGAAAGGCAAAAATCAGTGAAGAAGATTTATTTGTGAAAATAGCAACTGCTGACGGGGGTCCGTTAATGAAGCGGTTTACTGCAGGTCCGCGTGGTTCCGCATCAAGAATTTTACATCGCACCTGCCATATCAGTATTTCGGTAGCGACAAAGGAGAATAAATAATGGGACAAAAAACTCATCCAGTCGGATTTAGATTAGGCATTACAAAAGACTGGAAATCTGCCTGGTTTAACAGTAAACACTATCGTGATTATTTATTAGAAGATTTGAAGATTCGGCGTTACATCGAAACAAAATTACAGGATGCAATGATTTCTAACGTCCGCATCGAACGGGTTGTTACTAAAACAACCGTGACAATATTTACAGCACGCCCGGGAATGGTTTTTGGTGCAAGGCGTCAGGCATTAGATGCATTAAGAGAAGAATTAAAACAAATTATTAAAAGAGATGTTCAGATTTTAGTTGAAGCAGTTAGGGTTCCGGAACTGGAATCAAAATTAGTTTCAGAAAATATTGCAGTACAATTGGAACAGCGTGTTGCGCACCGACGGGCAATTAAAAGAGCGGTAAATCAGGCAATCCGACTTGGTGCACAGGGTATCAAAGTTATGGTATCCGGTCGTTTGGCCGGTGCTGAAATCGCCCGTTCCCAGTGGTATCAGGAAGGACGATTACCGTTACAGACACTACGGGCGGATATTGATTACTATTGTGGAGTTTCAAAGACAATTTACGGAACAATCGGGGTAAAAGTCTGGATTTACAAAGGTGAAGTTACTCGGGAAGCAAGCGGACGGTAATTATTTATGATTATTGAAAATACTAATAGAATGGAAAATTAATTATGTTAATGCCAAAAAGAATTAAATACCGAAAACATCATCGTGGTAATCGTAAAGGAAAATCAACCCGTGCCAATAAACTTGATTTTGGCGAATTCGGTCTTCAAGCACTGGAACCCGCGTGGATAACAGCAAGACAGATTGAAGCCGGTCGTGTCGCAATTGCTAAATTTTTAAAGAAAAGCGGTAAGGTATGGCTTCGTATTTTTCCAGATAAACCAGTGACTAAAAAAGCAGCAGAAACAAGAATGGGTAAAGGTAAAGGTAATCCCGAGTTCTATGTTGCAGTTGTTAAACCGGGGCGGATAATTTTTGAATTAGAAGGGTTGACACATGAAGAATCATACGAAGCATTACGAAGGGCAGCCAGTAAATTTCCCTGCAAAACACATATAATTCAACGAGAGGAAATGGATTATGAAAGCTACTGAGATTCGAAATATGACTAAGGACGAAATCGCCCGCACCTTAACGGATTTGAAGGATGAACATTTTAAATTACGAATGCGGAGAAGCAGTGAAGAGCTACCCAATCCAATTCGCTTAAGGATGATAAAAAGAGATATTGCACGGTTAGAGACGATTCTTAAAGAAATTGAATTAAAAGGCGAGAGCAAAACATTGATTCGAGCCACAGATAAAAAGGAAGAAAAGTAGTAAATTATGACTAAGAACATTATCGGAACAGTGCTTTCTAATAAAATGAAAAAGACAGTTGTTGTGCAAATCGAACGCCGCGTGCTTCATCCTAAATATAAAAAATATATCAAAAGACGGACGAAACTTTATGCCCATGATGAAAAAAATGAAGCAGTTATTGGTTCAAGAGTCGTATTATCGGAAAGTCGTCCAATATCAAAACTAAAGAGATGGCGGGTGGTGAAAGTTTTATGATTCAGGATTTCACAAGGATGACGGTTGCGGATAATACTGGTGCGAAAATCGCAATGGTAATTAAGACACTAGGTGGTTCGTATCGCAGATTCAGTTATCTTGGCGATATTGTGGTTGTTGCAATAAAAGATGCATTGCCTAATGCCCCGGTAAAAAAAGGTGATAAAGCGAGAGCGGTTATAATTCGACAGCGAAAAGAATATCGCAGGGAAGATGGAACCTATATTCGATTTGATGACAATGCATGTGTTCTGATTGATGAAAAAGGCGAACCGAAAGGAACACGAGTTTTCGGACCGGTGGCTCGTGAAATTAGAGACCGTCAGTTTACTAAAATTGTCTCATTAGCAGCTGAGGTTGTATGAAATTAAAAAAAGGCGATTTAGTTGAATTAATTACCGGTGAAGATAAAGGAAAACGCGGTAAAATTTTAGAGATTATTAAAGATAAAGATAAAAAGCAGGTTCGGGTTGTTGTGGAAGGTTTAAATCTTGCCAAAAAACACAAAAAGACACAGAGGGCTGACCGGCCGGGCGGAATTATTGATTTACCGAATTCAGTCCATATTTCTAATTTGGCTTTATTGTGTCCTAAATGTGCCAAGAAAACACAGGTGAAAAGAGAAATTGTTGAAGGCAGACGGACCCGAATTTGCAAAGAATGCAACGAAACGATTGATTAATATGGCAGAGAAAATAAAAGAAACTGAAAAGAATTTACCAAGACTAAAAGAATTGTACATAAATCGAGTCGTAAAAAATCTGACTCAAAAATTTGAATATAAAAATATTCACCAGGTTCCGAAGATATTAAAAGTAGTTATCAATGTCGGTGCTGGTGAAGCAATTGCCGACCCGAAAATTTTAGAAGTAATTACTGAAGATATTGGTATTATAACCGGTCAAAAACCAATTATCACCCGCGCGCACCGCGCGATTTCGGCATTTAAATTACGGGCTGGTTTACCAATCGGTGTAAAAGTGACATTACGTGGTAACCGAATGTATGAGTTTTTAGACAGGTTATTCAATTTCGCTTCACCTCGAATTAGAGACTTTCATGGTTTTAAGGCTAATTCTTTTGATGGACGAGGTGGTTATACACTGGGACTTACAGAACAGATTATCTTCCCGGAATTAGAAGTCAGCAAGGTGAAAAAGGTTTTTGGTATGGATATCACAATTCTTACTAATGCCCGACATGATGATGAAGCCAAAGCATTATTAGAAGAATTAGGTATGCCATTTGAAAAGGGGAAATAATATAATATGGCAAAGAGATGTTTGATTGTTAAATCACAACGCGAACCGAAATACAAAGTCAGAAAATACAACCGCTGTCAAAGATGCTTCCGAAGGCGTGCATTCTATCGTAAGTTCGGATTGTGTCGTCTATGTTTTCGTGAATTGGCACTGCGCGGAGAAATTCCCGGTGTTCGGAAAGCGACCTGGTAGGAGGATAAATGGACCAAATTGCTGATATGTTAACTCGAGTACGGAATGCACTTATCAGGAAATACAAAGATGTAAGAATTCCCCATTCAAAAATCAAATCCGAGTTGGCAAGAATAATGCTGGAAGAGGGATATATTAATAATTTCATAGTTGAAGGTAATGAGCCACATAAAAAGATTTTTATTCAGTTAAAATATAGTGAGAATGGAAAACCGGCAATATTTGGTATAAAAAGAGTTTCTCATCAATCCCGCCGAGTTTATTCACCGATTTCTAACATACCGCGAGCAATTGGCGGGTTGGGAATAACAATTTTATCAACATCCAAAGGTATGATGACTGACCGCGACGCACGTAAAGAAAAAATCGGCGGAGAAGTCATCTGCCAGATTTGGTAAATAATTGTCCAGATCAAACTAGTATAATTATCAAATAATAAAAATTAGGAGGAGATATGAAAAAGATAGTAATCTTCTTTTTTGTCATTTTATTAATTTTAGGTAGTTCCTGTGGTAATAAACAGAGTAATTTAATAAAGATCGGATTAATAATCCCAATAACCGGTGATGTCAAGACTTTTGGCGAATCAGTACGGAACAGCGTTCTATTAGCAGTTGATGAAATAAATTCTAAAGGTGGTATTAATGGACGTCAGATAAAAATTATTTCAGCTGATGATAAAAATGACCCAACCGAAGCAGCTAATGCCGGCAGTAAATTAATTAATCAGGATAAAGTGAAATTCATTATCGGTTCAGTTGCATCAAAATCGTCAATTCCCTTATCCGAAATCTGTCAGCAATCCAAGATTGTTATGATTACTCCAACTTCAACCAATCCGAGAGTGACAATCCGAGAAAACGGTGAAAGAAAAGATTATATTTTTAGGGCATGTTTTATTGATCCATTTCAAGGAACGGTTGCGGCAAAATTTGCCGTTGAATATTTAAAAGCAAAAAAGGCAGCAGTGCTATACGATATTTCCAATGATTATGCAAAAGGACTGGCTGAATATTTTAAAGATAATTTTATAAAAAATGGTGGTACAATAACTATATATGAATCTTATGGGAAAGAAGATGTTGATTTCTCGGCGCTTCTAACGAAAGTTAAAGCTGATAAACCAGATGTATTATTTATTCCTGATTATTATACCAAAGTTGGATTAATAACCAAGAAAGCACGCGAATTGGGAATAACTGCAACATTTTTAGGTGGCGATGGCTGGGATTCACCTGAAATGGCAAAGATTGCCGGTGACGCAATTAACGGAGGCTATTTTACAAATCATTATTCACCACAAGACCCAAGAACTGAAGTTCAGGATTGGGTAGCAAAATATGAAGGAAAATTCGGTTCGAAACCAGACGCCCTTGGTACTTTAGGTTATGATGCAACTTTATTGCTCATCGAAGCGATTAAAAATGCGGGAAGTGATAACCCGATAACAGTGCGAGATGCATTGACCAAATTAAGTAATTTCCCGTGTGTTTCAGGAAACATTACATTTGATGCATTTGGAAATCCAGTAAAAAGTGCGGTTATCCTTCAGTATCAGAATGGCGAACAGAAATATGTAACACAGGTTCAACCATAAATAAAATATTATTATATTAGACAATTGCCGAAGTTTTCTTCGGCAATTTTTTTTATTCTTTTAAGCCAGTCCGTGCATAGGACTGGATAATTTTCTTTTGAGCAAAAAAGAATAAAATAATCAATGGCAGAATTGCAAGGGTTGATGCGGCCATTAATAATGGATAATTGGTCGAAAATTCCCGTGAAAAATATGCTAATCCAACCTGCAGAGGTCTTATTGAATCCGAATGAGTGACAATCAATGGCCAGAAGAATGAATTCCAACTTGCGATAATATCAAATATTATTACAGTGACGAGGATTGGTGTTGATAATGGAACAACAATCTGCCATAAGGTTCGGAAATGTCCGCAGCCATCAATTTTAGCGGCATCAAATAAATCCTGAGGTAATGTTTTCATATGCTGACGGATGAGGAATATTGAAAATATATTGACGGTCCATGGTACAATCAATGCTAAATAAGTGTCAATCCATCCAAGACGGAATAAAATCATATATGAAGGTACAAGATAAACCGGTAAAGGTATCATCATTAATGCTAAAAAGATAATAAAAACAAAGTCCCGGCCCCAAAATTCCAACCGGGCAAATGCATAAGCAGCGAGAACTCCGGTAAATAAAACACCAAGCAAGGATGCAGTTGCGATGAAAATAGTATTAAGAAAGTACCTTAATAAAGGAATTTCTTTAAATATTTCAATAAAGTTTTTAAATTGCAAAGATTCAGGATAAAGTGTCGGCGGGAATTTTAATGATTCAATCGGTGTTTTTAGGGCGGTGGTGAGCATCCAGTAAAACGGAACAAACATACCAATTCCGCATAAAATTAAAATTATATGAACCGGTAATAATTTTTTACGCATAATGCACTCTTTTTTCCAATACTTTTCTTTGCAGAATTGTTAAACCAAGAATAATTAAAAATGCGAAAAAGGCGATTGAAGCACCATAGCCCATTCGCCAAAGTTCAAATGATTGTTCATAAAAGTAATACATAACAACTTTAGTTGTTCCTAAAGGACCGCCCGGCGGAGGACCGGTCATAATCCAGACTTGGGCGAATGCTTCAAAAGCGGTTATCGTGCTCATTATCAGAATGTAGAAAGTTGTTGGGGTCAACAGCGGCCAGGTGACATTACGGAAAATTCGGAAGTTACCTGCTCCGTCAATTTTGGCGGCTTCATAGTATTGGGTCGGTATATTCTGCAATCCGGCTAAAAAGATTACAATATTGTAGCCAAGTCCTTTCCAGATTGACATTACGATTAATGAGCATAATGCAATAGAAGGTCCATATAGACCGGAAGGCAATTTTATCCCCAATGGTTCAAATATCAGAGTAAATATTCCTCGCGGGTCTTCAAGCCAGCGGATTGGTGAAATATGAATAAAAGATAATAAATAATTCAATAGTCCGCGTTCCGGATTAAATAACCACTTCCAGACAATTGATACCGCAACGATTGAAGTTACGACCGGTAAATAATAGAGCGTGCGGTAAAAACCAAGACCTTTGATTTTTTGATTAAGTAAAATTGCAATCAATAACGAGAAAGCAATCATAAACGGGACCGTAAAAATTACATACCAAAAAGTATTTAGAAGCGATTTCCAGAAAATTGGGTCTTTTAAGACATTAAGATAATTGGATAAACCGATAAATGCCCGCGCTCCTGCCATACCCCAGTCATAAAGACTTATCCTAACCGAAAGTAAAATCGGAATAATACGAAAAGACAACAAAACAATTATTGCCGGCGTCAAATAAAGAAAGCCGGTAAGTGCTGATTTTAACTTTTTATTTCTCATCCTTTATTCAATTTGTTTCAACACTTTTGTAACTTCCTGGCATTTATCTTCTGGTATCAGAAAACTGATTGTCATCAAACTGGCTGTAATATTTTCGATATTGGCACCGGTTTGAGCAACCAAACCGAATATTTTTCCAGCAAAACCTGGAGTTTGGGCAATCTTTTCACCAAAGATAGTTATCATAGCAATATTTTTATTGGAGAAAATATTTTGAGATGATATTTCTTCGATATGATTCCGAATATAGTCAATGACATTGTCGTTTTCACTTTCTTTGATTGTGAAAACAATGTCACAAATATTCTTCCCGGATGAGTTCTGACTGATTGTTTCAATGTTAAAACCTGCCTCGCCTAATCGAGAAAAGAGAATTGATGCAATACCCGGCGTGTCGGATACAGAAGTTATCGTAATTTTTGATAAATCCGTATTGGTAATTATTCGATCAATAATTTTTTCCATAAAACCCTCAATTTAAAAAATAAACTCTTGCCACTCTTTTCAGTATAACTTTATTTAAGATTAAGTCAAGATTTTATTGCGAATTGATGTTACTATTTAGAAATGTTAAAGTTTTAATGTGAATACTTCTTGACTGTGTATTTTGCTGTATTACAATTTTAAAATGAGAAGTGGTATTGCGGAGTTGCCTTTACATTATGGAAATGCACCTCGATGGTTATTTATCAGGATGACAAAATTATCCCGAGCAATTTCCGAAATTATTATCGGAGAATACGGCACCGATGAATTTCTGCGCCGAATTTCTGACCCAGTCTGGTTTCAGAGTCTGGGTTGTGTATTAGGTTTTGACTGGCATTCTTCAGGATTAACCACAACTTTATGCGGTGCTTTAAAAGAAGGGCTTAAAGATTTAGAAAAAGATTATGGTCTGTTTATCGCCGGAGGTAAAGGAAAAACTTCAAGAAAAACACCGGATGAAATAAGAGCATCAGGTGAGCGATTGTCATTTGTTCCAGATAATTTGATTTATGCAAGCCGGATGAGCGCCAAAGTTGATTCCTGTGCTTTACAAGATGGTTATCAGATTTATCATCATTGTTTGTTTGGGACAAAAGACGGCAAGTGGGCGGTAGTCCAGCAAGGAATGAATACGGAGACAAGATGGGCAAGGCGTTATCACTGGTTATCATTAGATTTAAAAGATTTTGTCATTGAACCACATAAAGCAATTATCAGTTATAATAAAGGAACGACATTGAATATGGTTGCCAAGGAAAGTGCACACGCCAGAGATGCATCAACAATGATTGCCTGCGGTAAACCTGAAGCGTCGGTCAAGGAATTGAAAAAGATCAAGGAGGTTCGATTGCCTGAGCATCATCCAATTTTAACATCAGATATCAATCCATCACGGCTCGAAAAGATTTTATTAAAAACCTATGAAAACCAACCAGAAAACTTTGCCGAATTGTTATCATTCAGAGGGGTTGGTCCACAAACAATCAGGGCTCTGGCTTTAATAGCAGAAGTTGTTTATGGTGCCGAGCCAAGTTTTAAAGACCCGGTCAGTTACACTTTTGCGCATGGCGGAAAAGATGGTTATCCGTATCCGATTAATCGTGCTGATTATGACAAATCAATATCAATATTGGAGACTGCGATTCGTCAAGCAAAAATCGAAAATACCGAGAAACTAAATGCATTAAAGCGGTTTGCAAATATACAGAAAAGACCACTTGTTTTTCCAATACAACAATGACAATTTTCCCAGCAAGGTTTATCGAGCGGTACCAATCAATAATTCCGGATTTTTCAGAATTTTTATCAGTGTTGCAAAAACCGCTTTTACAATCATTCCGGATTAATACATTGAAAACAAATACAAATGAGATATTATCAAGATTTGCAGATATAAAAACTGAGCAAATTCCCTGGTATGAATTTGGATTTAGATTAAAAGAAAAAGTCAATCTTGGTGATAGAGTAGAGCATAAAAATGGACTTATTTATATTCAAGAATCGGTCTCGATGTTACCAGCGATTGTATTAGAATCAAAGCCACATGAGAAAATTTTAGATATGACGGCAGCACCGGGTTCGAAAACGACTCAAATTGCGGAAATAATGAAGAATACCGGTCTGATTGTTGCCAATGATTTATCATTGAAAAGAATCGGTGTGTTGATTGATAATATTGAACGAATGGAGGTAATAAATACGGTTATAACAAAATACGCAGGACAGAAATTGGGTTATCTAATGCCTGAATATTTTGACAGGGTTTTGCTTGATGCGCCATGTTCTTTAGAAGGTACAATACGCAACACACCGCAAGTACTGACTAATTGGAAAGAGACAACGATTAAGAGGTTATCAAAACTTCAGAAAGGTTTAATTAATTCAGCGTATAAATGTTTGAAAAAAAGCGGGATATTAGTTTATTCTACCTGCACTTTTGCACCGGAAGAAAATGAAGCAGTGATTGATTATTTATTAAAGAAAAATCCGGATGCGGTCTGTGAGCCGATAAAAATTGACGGATTAAAAACAAGACCGACAGTTTTAAATTGGCGAGAATCGCATTTCGATAACAGCATAAAAAATACGATAAGAGTATACCCGCAAGATAATGATACTGAAGGATTCTATATAGCGAAAATAAAGAAAACTTATTAATGAACCGGAATAAAATGAAACAAAAAAGACAGACATCAAATGCAGCAAGACCTCTTATTTATAAATTACAGCAAATGATTTCTGATAAGATATTTAAGAAATATAGTTTTGAAATCAGAAGCAATAAAATATTTATTATGACAAAACAAGTTAATGAGTTTGATATAATTCGACCAATTCGAAAAGGACTATTATTTGCCGAAATAAAAGGAGACAAAATAATAATCTCAGAGATTGTAAAAACAACCTTAGAAATCTCATAATTTTAATCTAAATCATTAACAATCAATCGTTAATAT
>CAZXRM010000009.1:0-16319 GCA_964642595.1 uncultured bacterium | reverse complement strand
TGGTCTTTTACCATCTGGTATGGGAAAAATACATAAGAGCGAATCTGATGACCCCAGGCAATATCGGTTTTAGAGTCTTCGAGTTTCTGCAGTTTCTCATCCTGTTCTTTTTTGTAATAATTATAAAGCCGTGCCCGAAGAATTTTCATCGCATTCTGTTTGTTTTGTAATTGCGACCTTTCGTTCTGGCAAGTCGCAATAATTCCGGATGGTATATGAGTAATGCGGACTGCTGATGATATTTTATTAACACCCTGTCCTCCGTGTCCGCCGGCACGAAATGTATCAATCTTTAAGTCATTAGGGTCTATATTGACTTCAACATCTTCGATTTCCGGATAGACAAATACCGCGACAAATGAAGTGTGTCTTCGTTTATTTGCGTCAAATGGCGAAACACGAACCAGCCGGTGAATACCGATTTCGGCTTTTAATAAACCATAAGCATTTTCACCGGATACTTCAACTACCGCGTCTTTAATTCCTGCTTCTTCAGCCGGTTGTAAGTCTAATATCCAATACTTAAATCCCTTACGGTCAAAATATTTTAGATACATCCGTAAGAGCATCTCTGCCCAATCGCACGATTCAACACCACCCGCACCAGGATGAATTGTTAAAATCGCTTTTTTCTTATCTTCTGGTACTAAAAATAGACTGTCTTTTTGTAATTGATTGAGTTCTTGGTCGATTTTTGAAATTGTATTATTCAGTTCTTTTTCTGATTCTGCATCATCAGCAAATAACTGGGCAATATCTTTAGCATCGTCAATCTCTTTCTTAATTGCCTGTAACGAATTGATAATCTCAGATAGTTTTTGAATCTGAGTCATCACTGCACCTGCTGCCTGCGGGTCTTGCCAGAAATCCGGCTTATGACTTTTTTCGGTGAGCTCGGCTAATTCCTGCTTTTTCTTGTCAATTTCAAAGAAACTCCTGTATTGTCTGAAATTGACTAAATAATTCTTGTATTTGAGCAGTAAAATCAGCCATATTATACCGTAGGTACTACGGAATTAAATCAAACTGTTTCTTCTTTTTTGGGTGTTGCCTTTTTTGCGTAGCGTCGGCGATACTTCTCGACTCGACCTGCGGCATCAATCATCTTTTGTTTGCCGGAAAAGAACGGATGGCAAGCAGAACAAATTTCAACGCTGATTTTCGGTTTGGTAGAGCGTGTTTTGACAATATTACCGCAACTGCAGGTAATCACGCAATCTACATATTTGGGATGAATTTTTTCCTTCATTATAACTCCTTTATTCACTCATTGACTCTAAGAACTCGACATTGTTCTTGGTGAGTCGCATTTTATCCATAGCAAATTCCATCATTTCGATTGGATTCAATTCTGCCAGAAGTTTCCGCATAACCCAGATGCGGTTAAGTTCGAACTCCGATAAAAGTAATTCTTCTTTGCGGGTGCCGGATTTCTGCAGGTCAATTGCCGGGAATAGTCTTCGGTCAGCCAGTTTGCGGTCAAGCACCAACTCCATATTACCAGTGCCCTTGAACTCTTCAAAAATCACATCGTCCATTCTTGAACCGGTATCAATCAAAGCCGTGGCAATAATCGTGAGACTGCCACCTTCTTCGATATTTCGTGCTGCACCAAAGAATTTCTTGGGTTTTTGTAAGGCATTTGAATCAAGACCACCGGATAATGTTCTGCCTGAATGTGGCACGACCAGATTATGGGCGCGGGAAAGACGAGTGATACTATCTAACAGTATAACGACGTCTTTTTTATGTTCAACCAGTCGCTTTGCTTTTTCCAAAGCAACATTAGCAACTTCAACATGTCGCTCGGGTATTTCATCAAATGTCGAACTGATAACTTCGGCTTTGACCGAACGCTCCATATCGGTGACTTCTTCCGGTCGCTCATCAATCAGAAGAATCATCAGATTGATTTCCGGGTGGTTTTTGGTGATGCTGTTCGCAATTTTCTGAAGCAACATCGTTTTACCGGCGCGAGGCGGCGAAACAATCAAACCCCGTTGTCCTTTGCCAATGGGAATGAATAAATCAACCACGCGCATTGAATAATCAGGTTTAATTGCTTTTTCTTCGGTTTCTAAACTAATCCGTTCCTGAGGATAGAGTGGCGTAAGTTCATCAAATGGAATTCGGTCTTGAATAACACTTAAGGGGTCTGAATTGACGGTTTCAATTCTGAGCAAAGCAAAATACCGCTCGCTGTTTTTCGGTGGTCGCGCTTGTCCCAAAATTGTATCACCAGTCTTTAATAGGAATTTTTTAATCTGCGATGGTGCAACATAGATATCGTCCGAGCTTGGTAAATAACTGTAATCCGGTGACCGTAAAAAACCGAACCCTTCCTCCAGCACCTCTAAGACACCGCTGACTTGAACCGTCGCATCGGTTTTTTCCTTTACCTCGGATTCAATAATCGCTAGAACTAATTCTTGTTTTTTCTTCTCTGTGTAATCAGGAATATGCAGCGATTTAGCGATTTCGTAGAGTTCTACTAATTTTTTCTTCTTAAGCTCTTCTGCTTCCATTTTTACTCCTATTTTTTTTCATCGAGAAACATCATTTTCTGTTGTTACTCATGGGATTTAAATCAATTGTTTATAGTTATATTTTAAATAAAAAATTGCTTTTGTCAATATAGAATATATGATTATTCAAATTTTGTCCGTCCGTCAAATGCTTCGCTGATTGTTGTTTCATCGGCTAAATCCAAATCACTGCCGATTGGTAATCCGCGGGCAATGCGTGATATATTTGTTTTATATGGTTTTAATATCTTAACTAAATAATATGCGGTTGCTTCGCCTTCGCGGGTTGGATTAGTCGCAATGATTATCTCTTTAAAATTATTTTTCTCAACCCGCGCAACTAGTTCTTTTATTTTTAGAGCATCCGGACCGATATTATCAATTGGCGAAAGCACGCCGCCTAATACATGATATATCCCGAGATATTTACCGCTGCGTTCGATTGATAAAATATCAGCAGCATCTTCAACTATGCACACCAGATTGTGGTCGCGGCTGCTATTCTGACAAATTTCGCAGATTTTATCTTCAGTCAGATTAAAACACTCGGGACAAAAATGAAGTTTTTGTTTGGCTTCAATCAATGATTTGACTAAAGCTTCAATCTCGTTATTGGTAGATTTCAATATGTAAAATCCAATCCGCTGTGCGGTCTTTCTGCCAATGCCTGGTAACCGCATTAATTGCTCGAAAAGATTATTGAGAACTTTATTCATTATGTTTAAAACAAGTTATCCGGAAACATTCCAGGGATTGGCAAACCGACGATTTTCTGCATTTCTTTTTGTGCTTCGGTCTTCGCCAGATTTTTTGCTTCATTCACTGCGGCAACGATTAAATCTTGAAGCATATCTATATCCGTCTCTTTTTCTTTGATAAGTTCCGGCTCGATTTTAATTGAGATGATACTACCATGACCATCGGCAATAACCTTGACCATCCCGCCGCCAGCAGATGCTTCGACCCGAATTTTTTC
Organism: uncultured bacterium; assembly: GCA_964642595.1. Lineage (GTDB taxonomy): Bacteria > Hydrothermota > Tepidihabitantia > Tepidihabitantales > CAIPLT01 > CAIPLT01. The sequence continues at coordinate 12,818 of CAZXRM010000009.1, read as the reverse complement.
TAGTGCCTCACCAAACTCCTTCTGAATGCGGTTCAACTCGCCGGATAACTTTGTCGGGTCAAATTTCATTTTATCTTTTTACTGGTCGGAAAATGTTTGGCAAAAATATCATCCGTATTAATCGGTTTTTTTATTTCTGGTTTACTATGGTCTTTTATATCGGTTTTCTCGACCGGTTCTGTCTGCTTGATATTTTCTTTAACGCTGGCTTTTTGTTTTGTCGGTTTTTCCTTTTCCTGACAGATAACTGTTATTGTAACTGGTTGATTAACATAATTACTGATATGTTTTTCAATTTCTGACTTTTCATTCTCAATATCTTCTTTAATACTTGCTTGAACGACAGTCAAACAATAATTATTCGGACTTGTTACTGTTATCGTTGTAGTCTCTAACAAACTTGCCAATCGCGGCCGCTTATTAAATAAATCATCAATAAAATTCTGCCAGATTGTTTCTATGTCCGATGAATTCGATTGTTTTGTATTTTTATAATCCGGTGAATTATTGGAAACTATACCAAGTAAATTTAATGACAATATTTCAAAAAGTGTTTTTGCTTCGGCGGTTCGTTTTATAATATCTTCATTGTCCGCAATAAACTGCATTATCATCAATAATTTTTCGGCAGTAAATTTTGAAGTATATTGCTCAACCTGTTTAATTTCTTTTTGTGAAATGCTTAGAATATTCTTGTTTGTATTCAATTTTAACATTAACATCAATCTAAAGTGCTCTAATAAACCGGTGAAAAATTCCATAAAATCATATCCGGTCGAAAATACTTTATCAATAAATTCAAAAACTCTGCTCTGTTTCCCGGATAATAAAATATCCGTATATTCAAAAAACATTTCAGTTGAAATGATACCAAGTAGTTCTTCAACATCTTTTATTTCAATCCGGTCGGTTTGATATACCCGTAATTGGTCAAGCATACTCTCCGCATCACGAATTGCACCATCTGCCCTCTTGCCAATCGCATACATTGCTTCTTCGGAAATTTTAATATTTTCCTGCTCGGCAAGCCAACTTAATCTTTTTACAATTTCTTCAACCGTTGCTTTTCTAAAATCAAATCGTTGGCATCGTGATATAATTGTTGATGGGACCTTTTGCGGTGCAGTTGTTGCGAATATAAACTTGACATGTTGTGGTGGTTCTTCTAAGGTTTTCAGCAAAGCATTAAATGCCTCTTGCGTGAGCATATGTATTTCATCTATTATATAAACCTTATACGGACAGGACGTCGGCAAATATTTAACATTCTCCCGCAGTTCTCGAACCTGGTCAATTCCGCGATTCGAGGCGCCATCAATTTCCAGAACATCCATACTTGATGAATTAGTGATTTCCTGGCAGACCGAACACACTTGACAGGGTTTAATTGTCGGACCTTTAATGCAATTAAGACTCTTTGCCAAAATCCTTGCGGTCGTAGTTTTACCAACACCTCTCGGACCGGCAAAAAGATATGCATGAGCAACTCGATTACTTTCGATTGCTCGTTTTAAAGTAATTTTGATATGGTCTTGAATCCATATCTCATCCAAATTTTGAGGACGGTACTTTAAAGGTAAAACTTGATAGTTTCTCATTTTTTCTTGTTTAGTTTATTTCAATCCCTTCGTGAACTCTGTCTTTTCGTGACATCTGTTTTAAAAAGGTCGTGCAGCATATTCGAATTTAAAATAAAGGGGCACTAAAAGAACATAACTCCAACCAGGCTTCCCGACAACTATTCATTAATCTACTTACCGTTGCTACCTTCCGGTCCTGGCGGGATTCGTAGATATGAATATTGTCGGACCCAATCTTCACTGTTACATTCTAATAATGTTGAACCTTTTTTCAAAATCCTCATTATGCCTTATCAATCCCGCATCAGGCGGGTTTCGGGTTACAGAGGACCGCCGACCCTCCATCTAGCACGACCATTGAAAAATTGCTTATTTCTTAAACTGACTTGGTTCAACAAATAATTTTTGAATATCGAAGGTTTGTGATAATACTCCGGCGTCAGTCATCTTAGACATCATTGTTATCGCATTACTCTTGTTCACTTCAATCATCTTCTGGAACTGGGGCATAAAAATGTTGCCGTACATATCTTTATCTAACTTGAAAAAGTTAATAAACATTGCTCTTGATTCTTCGGTATTAGCATCGGCAAACGCGACGGTTGCATCCAAAAGCATTTTGATTTTATAAGAAATTCTTGGATTGCTTTTAATCAAATCCTTTTTGATGACATATGCCACACCTGGATACGGCGCGATAATTAATTTTGGTAATACCGGTTCCATTACCAATGCCATACCTTGATTAATTGCTGCGGTTCGTTCCGGCTCAAGAACCAAAGCCGCATCAATTTTATTGTCACGCAGTGCTTGAACTAAATCACCATTTGACATCTCGAATAATTTTATATCCGTTTCTTTCAAACCGATGCTTTTCAGTATAACCGGTATTACTTCTTTTATCTGTAACGGATAACCAAAACGTTTATTTTTTAAATCCTTTAAATCTTTCATTTTTGTCTTGGTATTCGCCATTGTCACGATTGCGTCAATTGGTATTGAAGTCCGGAATTCGCCGCTGGCAAGCACGATTAACGAATCAGATGTTGTTTCAACTTTCTTTAGAAATGATGCCCAGGGCGTTATCGCACATTCCAATTTCCCTTGAACTAATGCATCAAGCATTGCCTGCGGGTCAGAATAATAGTTAAACTCCGGGATAACCTTTTCGTTCTTAAAAAATCCTTTTTCCTGCGTTACGATAAAAATCGTTGAACCAACTGTGCTGTCACAGCCGATTCGCACTGGTACCGGCTGATTTTCTTTCCATTGCGGAATGATAATGATTGCGATTAGAACTAACGCTAAAATGACAATTATCGCATTTAGTAATTTAACCATATTGACTCCTTATTATTGTTTTTTCATCTTTTCGCCTTGCTGTAATATCTCATACGCCTTAACTTGGTCACCTTTTTCACGATAACATACTGCAAGGTTACGATAAGCATCTTGATTTTTGGGATTTAAATCCAAAACCATATTAAATGCTTTTATTGCATCATCAAATTTCTTAAGATTGGTCTGAGTTGCACCAAGAAGCAACCACAAGTTTTCAATTATGTCCGAATTAAATGTTGATAAGAAAATCTTATCATAATTGGCAGAAGTCGGTAATTCTTTTGCTTTTTTAAAATCAGTGTAATATAAATACCAATAGCCGGTTTTAAAAGTATAAGCTTTTTCGAATTCCTTATCAATTTCGTTTAAAACCGGAGGTACAATTTCAAATAATCCCGCGCTCAGATTTTCCATTGTAATTAGCGATAGTATATTTTGCGATAACTTCGGATTAACATTTTGCAAAGGAGTAAGGATTAATTGAGTAAGTGTGTTGAAAATTGATTCGGCTTTTATATCCGCGCCTGAGCGATAATAAGTCATACCTAAGTTAAACTTAGCATCATAATCAACTGGATTGTACTTGGATGCTTCAATAAAATAATCAATTGCTGTTTTAAAATACCGCTGTTGAAGACTTTCGGGCTTAATATCATTGGCTTTTTGCAGAGCCGCAACTCCCGAACGAAAATTACAGATATTCAGTTCGGCATGGTCTAAGTAAAGTTGTTCGGTCAACCGCCCTAAAGTCACTAATTTATTTTTCGCTTTAAGCGAGTCATTGATAAATGTCTCTAAACTTCTTGTATTTCGTTTTACAATCAATTTATTCGCCGTGATTTCTGCCTGGTCTAAATCCTGTTTCAGTTCTTTGGCAATATTGGCAACCGCGTTCTGCCGGTCTTGCATAAAAAATTCCGCGGCTTTGTTGTAATAAACCATTGATGAGTCCCAATCCTCTTTCCTGAAGAAATATAAACCCAAAAGAATATTGACTTGCTGATTTTGCGGGTCGAGTTCAAATAATGATTTGGCGATATTTTTAATTTCTTCTAAACTGTCTAATGTCGTATAAACCTGTGACAGGTAAAGAAAAGCTTGAGGGCTTTGGGGATTGATATTAGTCGCTCTTTTATAGTATGAAATAGCAGAAGCATAATCACCATTTTCATCCATTTTTTGACCGGCTTTGATAAAAGCATTCCATGCCGAATATTGAAACATCTCATCTTTTTGTGTTTTATCCAGCCATTCGGGTGCAGTGATAAATGTTGAATCAAAATTTACTGCTGATTCAATAAATTTACCGGTTTTTTCTAAGACGATTGCTTTCCAGAATCTTGCTTCCGGATTACCCGGAAAATCAACCAGTGCTGCATCAAATTGTTCCAAAGCACGGGCATACCGACCACCCTGGAAATGGATTTTTCCGCCGCGTAAACGAGCATCCAATGGTACTGCTTTTTGCGAGTAAATCGGTGCCGCACACGTTAAAATAAATACAAATAGACACAAAATTCTTTTCATTTTGCCTCCGAATTTTAATTATTGAATTATACCATATTATTGTATAGTGTCAATAACATTTATACATATATTAGACTTGATTTTATAAATTTTTATCATTATATTTTCAAGTATGCATAACATTTTACTTTTAATCAGTATTTTAACATTTAATAATTATCAAGAACCACAAATCGGTTATTGGGTTTGTGATGCAATAAAACAAGAAAAAAATGTTGATTTAGTGATTTTGCCTGCTGTTGATGACATTTTCAATCTCAATGATACTCTAATCATTGCTGCAATAGCGCATAAAGAATTAAACCAATTAATATCAAATAAATTGAAATTACCAAATATTATGCCAATTGCCGGTTTTACGATTGCAATTGACAATAATATAGTCACAATTAAACCTTATATTTCAAAAATAAATTATTCGCTTATCACAACAAAATCATTCTGCCCATCAACCGGGACTATAATCAATGATAAAATAAAGGATATTTTTCTTTCATATCTGAATAAATCCGATGAATATCTATTGCCTCAATCTAGCCGTTATCAAATATACCAGTCAAACTTACAAGAAACAGAAAATCGTGAGATGCAAAAAATGACAACCGAATCAATCAATATAAATTATGCCAGTCAAACGGAACTCGAAAAATTACCGGGTATCGGTCCGAAATTGGCACAGAAAATTATTGATTACCGTAAACAAAATGGTTTATTTAAAAATCTACAAGAAATAATGCAAGTCAATGGTATCGGACCCAAGCGATATGAGGCAATCAAACACCTCATAAAAATTTGATATTATTGTTATACCGATTCTGTTTTGATTTGACCTTTTTCTGATTTGGGAAACGCAATTAAATATGCCTTGTTTAATCCGAATAATTTCCGATTTGTTTTCAAGTCTTCTTTCAAATCCGCAATTTTTTCTTCTTTATCATAAAATTCAATCTGCGCGACTTCGTTATTTTTGAAAATAAAATCAAAATCCGTACCACCGACCTTCTGGCTTTTGTAGGTTACATCAAAACCGACTTGGGAAAAATCAATTCGGCGCAGCCGCAATTCAACTTTGATTGCTTCCGTAAAAATATTTACTAAATCGTCGCGAAAAGTAAATTCTGTGCCAAAATATTCAAATACATTTTGCGCGCTTTTTTTTAAACAATCTAATATTGGTTTTTTTACTTTTCGGCTCGGCTTGGAAACATATTGTTCATAAGTTTTTCTTGACTTTTTAACTTTTTCGATAAGCACATTATCCGAAAAACATAAAACCGCGCCGTCATTTATGTCAAGTGAAATCATATATACCTGTGCTTGTTTTTTATATGATTCCTGAATTTTATTCGCTCTTTTCACTTCCAGCACAATTTCTCGGTTGTTTGAATTGCACCAGCGGGGATTAATAATTAAGTCGGCGGTACCGACTCCGACTTTATAACCTTTGTATAGAATTTCAAAATTTCTTTGGCGGTCGTATGGTATTTTTTTCAACCGGAGTTCATGAGCCAATGCTTCTTCGTAAACCGCTTCTGTATATCCTTCGCCTAAAACATTTAAAACTTCCTTTGCCGCCTTTTCAATATCTTTTAACCAGTTCATTTTTACCTCAGTATTTAATTTATCAAATCAATACCCAAAAAACTTCTAACTTCATTATTCATTGTTGGACACAGTCAAAGCATTATAGATGCTTAAGCCAATTTTTGAACTGTGGAAATTGATACGCTCTAAATCTGATAAAAAATCCAAGTGAATTGTGCTGGTATCAATGCTTTCTTTCAAACCTTGTTTTAGTCTTTCCAGATGATTACTATGCAATTCTTGAAGCCGGATATTGCCGTATTCCCGCCGGTCAATTACCTGCTGTGCGAGATTTTTATCCCAGGTTGATAAAGATGCCAATGATATCTGGATGGTCGCGCAAACATCTTTATGAAATTCGGCGATTTCCTGCATCCCCTGCTCGGAAAATAAAAGTCCGTTATCAATTTTCTTTTTGGTGTAAGACATTAATGATTTTGATATGATATCTCCGATATGCTCCAAGTCATCAACAATATATAATAATGCAATATTTCTTTTGGACTGCTCGGCTGGCAATTCGCCGGAAGATATTTTGGTAAGATAAGAAGTAATATTTTTCTCAAGTGTGTCAACTTTATCATCGGTTATCGCAACTTCTTTTCTTCCTTCTTTGTCGTTATTAAGAAACACCGCAAGACTTCGTTTATACATATCCAGCACAACATCACCCATATGTAAAACTTCCCGGTGCGCCTGCGCCAACGCCATTATCGGTGTGTCCATCACATTTTCATCAAGGTATAACGGTTTGATTTTTTCCTTCTCACCCAGACTGTCGGGTAAAATTTTATACAGAAGTTTTGTATAGGGCTTTATCAATGGTAAAAATAGAAATGTTGCGAAAAGATTTATCAGCGTGTGCGCATTGGCAATCTGGCGCGGCAAGGAACCGGCCGTATGCGATATTAAATTGGTCAATTGATTGATAAACGGCAAAAGCAGAATGACAATTATCAATTTAAAAATTGTATGACCGATTGCTACTCGTTTTGCTTCGATACTGGTTTTGAGACTGGCAAATAATGGTGAAAAACTCGTGCCTAAATTTGCTCCAAGTATTATCGGAATCGCCGCTTTCAGTCCGATTAACCCGCTGAATGAAAGGCCGACCGCAATACCGATTGTCGCAGCCGATGAATGAACCAAAAATGTAAATATCATTGAAATTATGATACCCCACAAAGGAACATTGCCAAATGAAATAATTGCCTTGGTAAAACCCGGAAAATATTTTAATGGTTCGGATACTTCAAAAACCATTTTAATTGCAAAAAATACCAGACCAAAACCAAAAATTGTCTGCCCGACATCTTTAATTTTTCGATAACTGTTCATCAGCAGAAATCCGAGTATAACAATCAGCAGAGCATAATCATATAAACGGAAGGCAAGGATTTGTGCGGTAAAAGTTGTGCCGATGTCTGCACCAAGAATGACGGCTAGCGCCTGAGATAAGCCAATCAAACCAGTGCTGGCAAAACTGATTAATAAAACCGAGGTTGCAGTGGAAGATTGAAATATCGCAGTAACCAGCATACCGACTCCGACACCGAAAATCCGGTGTTGAGTAAGATTAAATACAATCTCCCGCAGACCGCTGCCGGCAAGCCGTCTCAATCCTTTACTGCCGTAGTATAAACCAAATAGAAAGAAACATAAACCGCCGGCAAGCCCGAAGATAACGAGTAAATACCATCTTTGCTGTAAAGCGGTTATAGAAAAAACATATTCCGTATCACCGGCTTCAGCAATAACTCGGTATTCGCCAGGCGTTTTGCCTAATTTGAGATTTACTTTCGCATAACCATTATTATCAGTCTTAACTTCATTTACGGACAAGACTGCTTTTTGATTTGGAAAAATATTGTCTTTGGGCTCAGCCAGGATTGAAAATTTAACCGTTTGATTTGCTGCCGGTATGCCTTTCGGGTTCTGGACTTGAACAATTAACGGTTTACTAAGTGATTTAAAAACTTCTTGAACCTGACCGTCGCCGGACAAATCATCATTACCGATAATCGGTTTAACGATTTTTATTGGGGTGGGAATAATAGTTGTATTTTTTGCGAAACCAAAACTGATTATTAATAATACGGCAAAATAACAAAGTTTACTTTTCAATTCCATTTACCTTTCACTGATAAATATTTAACTGATAAATCATGAGAAGTCAAGTATTGACAGAGGACAATTTTAATAATAAAATTATTTATTCGCTATTCGCAATTGGCGATTACAAGATTAATGGGGCTGTAGCGCAGTTGGGAGCGCGTTTGACTGGCAGTCAAAAGGTCACGGGTTCAACTCCCGTCAGCTCCATTTTATTTCGAATATGACGAATGATAATAAAAACAGTATCATTCGATTAATTAGTAAAAACGAAAGGATAAATAAAAAATGAACTTAAAAAGACTTATGATGATGATTATCGTATTAATCATCACCTGCGCCGCACCAACCGTAAAAAAATACAGCGAGGATGAATTAAAAGCCCGCCAGGAAGAAGCAAGAAAATATTACAGCATCGGCGCCGAGTATTTCAAACAGCGTAATTTCGATGCTGCTTTAGAAAATTTTAACACCTCCCTAACTTATGATTCGACTTATTTTGACCCGTATATCGCAATCGGTAACATCTACCGCGAAAAACGCAATCCAATCGAAGCCGAAAATTTCTTTCAGAAAGCAATGCAAATCAATCCGAAAAACAGCAAGGGTTACGAAGCACTGGCAGATTTATACACGGTAATGCTCAATTATCCCAAAGCCGAATCTGTCTATCTGCAGGGATTGGTTATTGATTCGACTTTTACTGAACTGTATCTGGGTTTGGCAAATGTTTATATCAATACCGATAAAAACAAAGAAGCGGAAAATATCTATCGCAAGGTATTAGCAATGTTTCCGGATGATATCACGGTCTTAAAAATCTGGGGTGACTTTTTACTCAAACAAGGAAGATACCAGGATGCAGTTGATGCATACAGCTCAGTGATTTTAAGATTTCCGGATGTTGACGAGTTAAGGGAAAAACGCGGTGACGCCTATACCGAACTCGGTAAATATAAAGATGCAATTGCCGATTATCAAGATATTGTCAATCGCAAGCCAGATAACTGGCGCACTATTTTAAGAATTGGCAATGTTTATCTGAAGCAGAATAATTTCACCGAAGCAAAAAAGCAATTCAAAAAAGCCGCTGACCTTGTTCCGAATGACCCACTCCCTAAAATTTATAATGCCGATTTATTAATCCGACAGGGAAATTTATCCCAAGCCGCGACTGATTTGAAAGCGGCTTTGGCAATTGACTCGAAACTGACTGTTGCTAATGTGCTATTAGGAGATATTGCCAAACGCAAAGCCGAATCTGCCAATAAGGACAAAAAGTTGCAGGACGCGTATAAATTATACAAAGAGGCAATTGCTGAATATCAGAAAATTCCGAATAACGATTTGTATGCCAATTATGCCAAAACCGAAATCAAACGCTGTCAGGTTATAATGGATAAAATAAAAGACGAACTCTGGTTCCAGGGTATCAAAATCGAAGGTTAAATAGAACTGAATGAAACCACAGATTTTCACAGAGAAAAGATTGCCGCAAATGATACGAACCCTTCATACAAAACGAATAACAATTAATTTGAAATTCGTTTGATTTATGACATTCGTATTAAAATACCTGTGTTAATCTTGTGTAATCTTGTGGTTTCTGTTTTATTCGTATGCTGAAAAAGGAAGTTTTGGTTTTAAATCAAAATTACGAACCATTAACTCTCTGCCGGATGCGTCGTGCGTTAGTTCTGATGTATCTTGGCAAAGCCGAACTGGTCGAAACCTATAATGGTGCGATTGTCCGTTCGATTCGCAACTGGCTTCCCCTGCCCAGCGTACTCCGCTTAAACCACTTTATAAAAATCACCCGACGGGAAATTCCGTTAAGCAAAAGAAATGTTTTAAGACGCGATAATTATCAATGCCAGTATTGCGGTAAAAAAAACGGACCAATGACTACTGACCATATTATTCCAAAAGGAAAAGGCGGTATTGACACCTGGGAAAACTTAGTTTGCGCCTGTGTCGAATGCAACACCAAAAAAGGTATTCATACTTATTCTTCGGCTGGACTCAAATTAAAAAGAAGACCCAAGAAGCCGTCTTATTTTACTTTTGTCGTAAGTTCAATTGATTCGATTCCAAGAGAATGGCGCCAGTATCTTTTTTTGGACGCAACATAAATATATCAAATATTAAAAATTAAATATCAAATATACAGATTAAAAATAAAAAATTAATTTTATCTTCAGTTCTTTTACTAATTTCGATAGTTAAGGCAACGGATAATTCAAACTTCTCACCAACCGGGCAACTTATGATTTCTAAGATTGATATAATCGGTTGTGAAAAAATCCCTGAACAAAAAATATTGCCTTTGATTAAAACCAATCTCCTTTTCTCAGAGCAAAATCTAAAATCTCAGATACAAAGTATTTTATCATATTATGGGAATAACGGCTTTCCGTTTACACAAATTGAGCCAAAGGATTTCTATGCAAATGATACGGCTCATACTGTATCATTTACTCTTAAAATAGACGAAGGACCTTATGTCAAAATCCACGACTTAAAATTGCAAGGAACCCCTGTTTCAAATGCCCGTATTAAACAACTGATAAGATTTAAAGCAAATCAGCCCTATTCGGCATATTATAAAAATAAAATACTTCAGAAAATCGAATCTCAGAATTTGAATGTTTTAGATTATCAGATTTTAGAATTTGATACAAACTATCTCTTGCAGGTTGATGTTAAAGAGAAAAACAATCAAACCATAACCGGTGCGGTTTCATATTTACCATCGCAAAAAGAATTTAATGGATTTTTCAATTTTGATTTCAACAACCTTTTTTCATCACTTCGAAAAACTCAAATCGGCTGGGAAAAAACAGGAAAATTCACTAACTTTATGATTAATTATTATGACCCCTATTTATTAGGTTTTAAAATAAATTTAAATGGCAACCATAATATCAATGATACAATATATGCCAAAACTAATTTTAATTCTGACATCGGTCTTGACTTAAGTGACCTTTTTTCATTAAACTTCATTTTAAGTTATGACCAGACCGCAACCACTATTCAGAACCTGTCGTCTTTCCAGACATTCTGGATTGGCCAGGGATTTACTTTAAATTATATGAATCAACCAGAATACAAAATAAACTTTAATACGATGCTCGGCACAAGAAATCAAACCGCCCAAACTCAGATTATTTCCCGCACTTCAGTCGAATCTCAAATATTCATTTCAAGTAAAAATATATCTTTTCTTAATGATATAATCTTTAGAAATTTATACTCAAAATACGAACTTTCGATTTCGGATTCGCTGTATCTGGGCGGAACCAGAACTCTGCGCGGTTTTAAAGAGAACGAGTTTGCCACTGACCGCTTCATCCTGACGCGCAATGAATTCTCTTTTTTTCGCAATAAAAATATCAATGCGTTTATGCTTGCCGATATTGCGTACCTAAATTTCTCACCCCACAACCTATTCAAACTCGGCTATGGCATTGGTCTGAATGTAAAATCCCGCACCTCTTCGGCGGAATTAAGTTATGCTATCCCCTATCCTAATAATTTATTGCAGGGTAAAATCCATTTAAAATTATCCAATAGTTTCTGATGATAATACTTATTTTTCTCGGCATAATTCAGGGCTTGGCCGAATTTCTGCCGGTTTCCAGTTCCGGACATCTGGCTCTTTTAGAAACCGTGTTTCATTTTAATCAGACCCAGAAATTATCATATACCGCTTTTCTCCATATTGGTACTGCTCTTGCTTTAATTTATTTCTTCCGTAAAAAAATTATTGATATTTTTACAAAACTGTTTTCTAAAAATATTCAGCAGAAAAAAGACAACTTTTCATTAATCATTAAAATAATAATTGGGACAATCCCAATTGGTGTCATCGGTTATCTGGCGCAGGATAAAATTGATTTGCTGTTCAATAAACCAATCTTTTCTGCAATATTTTTAATTATCACCGGCGTGATTCTATATTCCACCCGATTTACCCGGGCAACTAAAATGCAGGTTTCATATTTAGATGCGATATTGATTGGCATTGCACAGGCGATTGCATTACTGCCCGGAATTTCTCGTTCGGGTATCACGATTTCTTTGGCATTGCTTTTGGGCTTGTCACAAACCGAAGGTTTTGAATTTTCATTTCTCTTGTCAATTCCCGCCGTCATCGGCGCTAACATCTTAATGTTTAAAGATGTCTCGATAAACCTTGATAGAATAAAAACAATGCTGGCAATTGCGGTGCCTTTTATAGTCGGTGTTCTGGCTCTAAGGATTTTAAAAAGCATTATTATCAAAAAACACTTTCACAACTTCGCCTATTACTGCTGGCTTGTCGGATTACTGGCAATTATTTTGATTGTTCTTTGAACAATAACCACGAAAACACGAAAAATAATATAAATATAACTTATAAATTCACAACTCATCAACCCATTAACTCACTATTGACAAATTGACTGTTTTATGGTATAATAGCACAAGTGTTAGAAATGACTAATGACTAATTACAAATTTCTAATGAATTTCAAATGACTGAATGTCAAATGACGAAGACTTCGCAGTTTGTCATTGCGGACGCGAAGCGTAGATTGAGCATAGCGAAATCAACAAGACGCGGCAATCTCATTCGTTCATTTGTTATTAAGTCATTAATTAGAAATTAGGATTTAGAAATTAGAAATT
>CAZXRM010000008.1:12887-16873 GCA_964642595.1 uncultured bacterium | reverse complement strand
CTATATATGGTATCACGTTTTAATTAATCTTGACAATGACTACTTTCTCAAGTCTAATACTATAACTATGTGCGGTAGATATTGGTTAAAGAGTCAAAAGGGTGTTATTGTTAACGAGTTTAATATTTATGAAGTGATGGCAGATGTTAAACCTGATTATAATATTTCGCCGGGCAGAAATGTATTATGCGTTATTAAGAATAGTCAGAATAAACTTGTCTTAATGCGCTGGGGTTTGATTCCATCCTGGGCAAAGGATGAGAAAATCGGATATCGGACAATTAATGCCCGCGCTGAAAGTTTAGCCGAGAAACCAAGTTTTCTAAAACCATTCCAAACCCAGCGATGTCTGGTGATTGCTGACGGATTTTACGAGTGGCGAAAACAAGGCAAAGATAAAACACCATTGGCAGTAAAATTAAAGAACAACAAACCATTTGCCTTTGCCGGACTTTATGATAGATGGAATTCTCCGCAGGACGATATCATCACTTCTTGCACAATCATCACGACCGAACCAAATGATTTGATTGCTCCGATTCATAATCGAATGCCGGTAATTTTATCGCCGGATAAATATGATATCTGGCTCGATAAAAATCTTTCGGATACCCGAAAATTAATGTCTTTGCTTATCCCCTATGATTCAGAAAAAATGGAAGCGTATGAAGTCTCCTCTTTAGTTAATTCAATAAAAAACAACAGCCCAAAACTAATCGAACCGGTCACCAAATCAACGCTGTTCTGATATTAATTGTTGGGGATAGACCCCAACGCTACAATCTGTAAAAATCTTGTGGTTATTTAGTTTTGGATGTCGTTCCACTCCATCTACACTTCGCGTCCGTGTAATTCGTGGTTAATTTTTTAATTGTTTGAGATTCTGAAATAAATTCAGAATGACGTTTCTACTTTTCGTGTTCTTCGTGTTTTCGTGGTTAATTATTCTTCTGTTTTTTCAGTGTTTATATTTTATTCTTTCCGTGTTAACCCGTGGTTAATTTTTTCCGTGTTCTCTGTGTTTTCTGTGGTTTAAATTATCTTATTTCGGTCCCCAGATAAATTTGCCGGTTTTATCAATATATCCTTCTTTACTATCAACCGAAACCCTTGCCAAGCCATTTTTAAACTCAATTGTAAAATCATACTGTGCAGGAATTACAAAGTTACCCAGAGTATCAACAAAACCGTATTTATTATTGATTTGAACTGCGGCGAGTCCCTCGGAAAAATCGCGGGCAAGTTCAAACTGTGGTTCAATAATTATTTTACCGGTTCGGCTAATATAACCAAACTTACTTTTATCTATTATCAAAGCTTTCCCTTGTTTAAAACCATACGCTGAATAAAACTGTGGTCGAATCACAAACTCACCTTTGTGGTTAATATAGCCCCAAAAATTATCGTTATTCTTTACCGGGGCTAAGCTCTCGGAAAATGTCCAAGCATCTTTGAACTGCGGTTTGATAATCCAACTTCCTAATGTGTCAATAAAACCAAATCTGCCGCTTGATTCAACTTTAGCAAGCCCTTCAGAAAAATCCTCGACCTTTACAAATCGAGGTGGAATCACAATTTTCCCTTTTGTATTTATAAAACCGATTGTGTCTTCGATTATTATTTGAGCAAACCCATTGGAAAAATCTCTAAGGTCATAATTTTGAGGTAGTTTAATCTTCATCTTTCCGGTTTTGTCAATATATCCTCGTTCTTCACCCCAGATTCTTGCCAAGCCATTAGCAAAAGCGAATGCGATATTGAACTGCGGTTCGATAACCATTTTTCCGGTTTTATCAATATAACCATATTTATCATTGACCGTCACACAAGCTAATCCTTCGGAAAAATCTCTTGCATCTTTGTATTGAGACGGAATTGCCATTTTGCCAGTGATATCAGTATAGCCATATAATCCGGTTGTATCACGAACGGGAAATAAATTGACCGGCTCGGCTAATGTTGCTGAAAATAAAATACCGCATAGCAAACTAATTATATTTTTCATTTATTTTCCTCTTTTTTCTGATAGATAATCTTACCGGTTTTATCAATATAGCATAATGTATCGCCAATTTTTACTTGTGCCACATCATCTGAAAAATCATCTACCCAGTCAAATTGCGGCTCGATTATAATCTTTCCCGATTTATCAATATAGCCCCATTTTCCGCCCGTAATCAATCCAATGTTATCGCGACCACCGATATTTATTCTTGCCAATCCTTGCGAAAAAGGTCCGGCATAATCGAACTGCGGTTCAATAACAATTTTACCCTTTTTATCGATATAACCGTCTTTTCCGGTATGCCAATCTTTTTCTCTGACTGCCGCAAGACCTTCGGAAAAACTATGTGCTTTGGCAAAGTCGAGTTTGATGATAACCTTTCCGTTTTTATCAATATAACCATATTTTTTACCACGACACACTGCCGCCACTCCTTCAGAAAAATCTTCAGCCCAGTCAAAATCTGGCTTGACAATAACTTTGCCGTTTTTATTTATAAAACCAAATGAGCCCTCGCTTTTTTGCTTGATTAAAGCCATTCCATCAGAAAAATCGTGTGCATACCAAAATTGGGGTTCAATAGCAATTTTGCCCTTTTTATCAATAAAACCCCATTTATAATCATTCTCGATTCGCGCCAACCCTTCGGAGAATTTTCCTGCTTCGTGAAATTGCAGTTTGATTTTATACTTGCCCTCTTTATCAATATAGCCCCATTTCCATCCCGTTCTCCAGTTTTTACCAACCCGAACTGCCGCTAGTCCTTCAGAAAAATCTCGGGCATCATCAAATAATTTCGGTATAACGCGTGCCCCATTTTGGTTTATGTAGCAGTATTTATCAATATCTTTCACCTTCGCCAATCCTTCATAGAATCTTGAGCCAATGCCATACTGTGGTTCAATAACAATTTTCCCGGACTTATCAATATATGCGGTTTTCTTGAGTTCGGATTCGTCTGTGTAGTTAATCGGAAAAAGCACTTGTGCAGTCAAGTGACTGAATAATAATAACTGCAATATAATATAACACGCTTGTATATTTCTTCTTTGCATTAATTAACTCCTTACATCTAGTTATTGTAGAAATTATTTCTTGGTCGGGTCATAAATATAATTACCCGATTTATCTATATAACCGGTCATATATCCTTTCCAGATTTTCCCGATTCCATCCTGGAACGGTTCCGCACTGCTAAAACTCGGTGCAATCACAAATTGCCCGGTCTTATCAATATAGCCATATCTATCATTGGTATCACTCGCCGGTGCAAATCCTTCAGAAAACTTACCAAGCCATTTATAGCTTGGTGCAATAACAGTTTTACCTTTTTTGTCAATCGCACCGTACTTCTTGTTTACTTTAACTGCTGCCAGACCTTCGCTGAATACATCACCCGATTCGAACTGAGGCTCGATTATAATTTTACCTTTGCGGTCAATATATCCCCATTTACCAGCAATTTTTACTGCCGCCATTTCTTCGGAAAAATTATCTGCATCATCGAATTGTGGTTTAATAATTATTGCACCAGTAGTATCTATATATCCATACAATGACTTTTTAATAATCGTATCCCATATACATACTGCTGCCAAACCTTCGCTGAATATCCGGTGACCGGAAAAATTACGATTGCCGATTTTATTACCTGCCTTATCAATACAAGCATAACTAAAAAATCCCAATCCGACAAATGCCCGTCCTTGATTAAAGCCATTATAACCCGGACTTCCCAGTTTGTATTGTAATGGAATTATAAACTTGCCGGTCGTATCAATAAATCCGTAATTACCGTTCTGCCCGACCATTGCCAGACCTTCGGAAAATTCGGATGCATATGAATACTGCGTATCAATAACCATTTTCCCGAATTCATTAATGTATCCCCACTTACCATTCATAAAACTGCCAAACATAACTGGTGCCAAGCCATCTGCAAAATTATTCGCTTCATCATATATCGGCTGAATCGCTATCT